>JBKJRG010000065.1:0-10883 GCA_046594805.1 Opitutaceae bacterium
CAGTGGGTCACGACCAAGAACCCGAGCGAGCATTACCGCCGCTCCGTTTACCTGCTCGCGAAGCGCAACCTCCGGCTGCCGTTCATGGAAAATTTCGACCAGCCCGACTTGCTGTCGAGCTGCGGCCGCCGCGAATCGAGCACCCACGCCCCGCAGGCGCTCGAGCTGATGAACGGCGAGCTGGCCAACGAACTCGCCGTCGCGCTGGCCGAGCGGCTCACCCGCGAAGCCGGACCGGACCACGCCCGCCTCGTCGACCACGCCTACCTCCTCGCGCTCGGTCGCGCGCCCAACGCGGCGGAGAAAAAATTCTCGCTTTCATTCCTGGCCACCCAACCCCTGCGCGAATTCGCCCTGGCGCTATTCAATCTCAACGCCTTTCTCTATGCTCCCTGACCGCCAGGCAGAACACTCGCGGCTCACCCGCACGCGGCGCGAGTTCCTCCGGGATGGCTGCTGCGGTTTCGGCGGGCTCGCCCTCGCCTCGTTGTTGCACGCGCAGGGCCTGCGCGCCGCGCCGGCGAATCCGCTCGCGCCCAAGCTCCCGCCGCTGCCCGCGAAAGCGAAGTCGGTCATCTTCCTCTTCATGGCCGGGGGCCCCAGCCACATGGAGACCTTCGATCCTAAGCCGCTCCTGAACGAATTGAGCGGGCAGTCGCGACCGGCGGAATTCGGCGAGGCGAAATACCAGTTCATCCAGAAAACGGCCAAGCTGCTCGGGACACAGCGCACGTTTCGAAAGTACGGCCAATCCGGCCTCGATGTCTCCGATCTCTTCCCCCGCCTCGCCACCTGCGCGGACGACCTCGCGGTCATTCGCTCCTGCTATGGCAACTCGGTCGTGCACTCGGCGGCACAGTATGAGCTCTTCAGCGGCCGCGTCGTCCCGGGCGCCCCGAGCATCGGCTCGTGGCTCACGTACGGGCTCGGCAGCGCGAGTGAATCGCTGCCGTCCTACGTCGTGATGCCTGACCCCGATGGCGCGCTGCCGGCGGGCCAGCCGATGTACAGCCAGGGATTCTTGCCGGCGATTTATCAACCGACGATGTTTCGCCCGGGCAACAAGCCGGTGCTCAACCTCGATCTGCCGCCGGGCGTCACGCTGGCCGAGCGCCGGCAGACGCTCGATCTCATCCGCCACCTGAACGAAACGACGCTCGATCCGCACGATGAGGAATTCTCCGCGCGGATGAACGCCTACGATCTCGCGTTCAAGATGCAGACCGAGGCCCCCGAGGTGCTCGATTTGTCCAAGGAGCCGCAGGCCACTCTCGACCTCTACGGCATCGGCGTCGAGCCGACCAACGACTACGGCCGCCGCTGCCTGATGGCGCGCAAGCTGGTGGAAAAAGGCGTGCGCTTCGTGTGCGTGGTTTCCGGCGGTGGTTCCGGCCGGCTGACGTGGGACGCGCATGACGACATCGAGGAGAACCATCTCCGGATGGCCCCGCAAACCGACCAGCCGATGGCCGCGCTCCTGCAGGATCTCAAGCAGCGCGGTCTGCTCGACACGACGCTCGTGCTCTGGGGCGGCGAATTCGGCCGCTCACCCGAAGCCGAAGCGGGCAAGGGCCGCGATCACCACAATCTCGGGTTCACGATGTGGATGGCCGGCGGCGGCATCAAGGGCGGCCGGGTGGTCGGCGCCACCGACGCGATTGGTCTGCAAGCCGTTGAGAAACCGTATCACCTCCGCGACATTCACACGACGATCCTGCATCAAATGGGACTCGACCAGCACACGCTGACGTATCCCCACCTTGGCCGCAACGAGCGGCTGACCTTCATCGAGGGCAAGGTGATCAAAGAGATCGTGTAGAGCGGGTCCTTCCTGGTGGGGCTGGCACTCCGAGCCGGCCTGAGTTCCCGCGTCTTCCGCCGCCACCGCACGAGCGCACAAGCCAGCTCAGCGGCTGGCCTACAACCCGAGCGATCCCTGTAGGCCGGCTCGCTGAGCTGGCGGGCATTTTCGCATCGGTTTGCGCTCGGAGCGCCACCTCCATCCGCAAGTCGTGAACTTCCCGGCAACCCAAAGTTGACGCACTCGCGTCCCTGCCTTCACTGAGCCGAACGCCGCTCCTGCTGACCCCAGGCGGCGGACGATCACCAAGCGAGTTCGGCCCCGCCCTGTAAACCCTGACCTACCATGTATTCGGTTCCTGCATCCGGCCCCTGCAATTGCCCGCCTTCCTCCCGCCGCCGATTCGCGCCCTCCTTCCTCCTCGGGCTATTCCTAAGCGTCTTCGGCTCAACCCTCGCCCTGGCCGCGGACGCTGCGACTGTCACCGGCGTGGTCAGCAACACCGTCACCGGCAACCTGCTGGAAGGCGCGAAAATCGAGCTGCCGCAGCTCGGACTCACCGCGCTCACGGACAACACCGGCCGCTTCGTCCTCGCGAATGTCCCGACCGGGACGCATGAAGTGGTCGCGTCCTATATCGGCTTGGACGCCGTGCGCGCGACCGTGACAGTCACCGCGGGCCAGCGCGGCGTGCGCAATTTCGATCTCACCTCGAGCGTCTACCAGCTCGATGCGTTCAAGGTCACCGGCGAGCGCGAAGGCGGGGCCGCCGCCATCACGATTCAACGCAACGCCGAGAACCTGAAGAGCGTCGTGGCGATGGATTCCTACGGCAACCTGCCCAACATGAACGCGGGCGAGGTGGCGATCCGTTTGCCGGGCGTCGCCGGCGAATTCAGCGACGAGAACCTCGTGAGCGGCTTCACCATCCGCGGGATGGGCCCGGGGCTGAATACCATCACGCTCGACGGCGCGCCGTTGACGAGCCAGGGCGCGTTGGGCCGCAGCACGAACATCACCAACCTCACTGGGACGATGTTCGACCAGATGGAGCTGATCAAGGGCCACACGCCGGACAAGGGCGCCGATTCCCTCGGTGGCACGATCAACCTCAAAAGCCGCTCGCCGCTCAGCATGAAGGAAAAGCGGCGGATCAGCTACAGCGCCGCCGCGCGCTGGGCGCCCCCGTTTTTCGAGCACGTGCCGCTGCGCGAAGCCCACCGCGTTCACCCGCTCTTCAATCTCGCCGGCCAGGAAGTCTTCGATGTCTTCGGCGGCGAGCGCAACCTGGGTGTGTCGTTGAATCTCTTCTACAGCGAAAACGCCGTCGGCGGTTTCCGCACCACCCGCGACTTCCAGAACACCACGAACCAGCCCGCCTACCTCTGGGACTATCGCACGTGGGACAACTACAACAACCGGAAGCAGCAGAGCGTAAACCTGAAGACGGATTTCCGGCTTTCGGCCAACACCAAGCTTTCGATCAACACGATTGTGAACGACGCGACCGAATCCTTCCGGCGGCAGTACGAGACGCGTGCGTTCACCGGGAGCCAGACGGTGGTGCCGAGCGCGACCTCGGGGGTTATTCCCGGCTTCACCAACCGGATCACCCAGGTCAGGGGCATCCCCGCCTCCACCATCGACAACACCATGACCGGGCCCGGCACCTTTTTTAACCGGATGCGCCGGGTCGACCTCGGGGCCGAGCACACGTTCGGCCGGCTCCAGCTCGACTACAACGCGGTCTACACCCAGACCAATATCAACGGCGGCGGCGGCGGGCGCGGTGGCATCATGATCAACCGCGTGACGGGCGTGGGTTGGATTCTCGACCGCACCCAATCGGACCTTTTCCCGCGGTTCACCCAGACGGAAGGTCCGAACTTCAGCGATCCGAGCGTCTACCGGCCCACCACCTACACGAACAACAACCAGCAAAACGACGACGAGAACAAGGAAGTGCGGGGCAATCTCCGTTACGACCTGCCCACCCCGGTGCCCGTCGCCCTCAAGGCGGGCGCGTTGTGGCGCGAGCATTATGTTTCGCAGTCGAACGATGCGCGCCGCTGGAACTTCATCGGCACCACGGCGCTTGCCGCCGACCCGACTATTCTTTCGTTCGACACGATCAAGACCGGCCGCCGGTTGCCGCAGTGGGAGAACCTGCAACACTTTAAGGATCGCCAGCCCGTGGTGCCGGCGCTGTGGCGCGAGGATCGCTACTTCCACGAGCAGACGAACTACACCGGCGCCCGCGCCGTGACCGAGAAAATCACCGCCGGCTATCTCATGGCGCAGGGTCGGGTCGGCCGTACGGGATTCCTCGGCGGCGTGCGCACCGAGAAAACCGATACGTCGAGCTGGGGCTGGGTGCGCGCCCGCGTTCCGAGCCCGGCCGCGCAACAGGTCGCCGACCCGGTCGGCTCCGCCCAACGCGACTACGCCGACACCCTGCGGAAATTGAAGGGTGACTACCTGAAATCATTTCCAAGCCTCCACCTCACCCATGACGTCACTCCGAACCTCAAGGCCCGGCTGAGCTGGTCGAACAGCTTCGGCCGGCCGCCGCTCAGCAGCGCGCTGCCCAACGAGACCGTCAGCGAACCCAACCAGACGCTCACGGTCAACAACCCCAACCTCATTCCCCAGACCTCGGAGAACTGGGACGCGTCGCTGGAGTATTATTTCGAGCCGGTCGGCAATCTTTCCGTGGGATGGTTTCACAAGACGATCAAGGACTACATCGTCACAGGCGTGGACGTCGGCGTGATCGGCAGCGGCAACGACAACGGTTTCTTTGGCGAATACTCGGGGTATCGCCAGCTCACGTCCGACAACGCCGGCAAGGCGATCGTGCAGGGCTGGGAATTCAACTATCAGCAGCAGTTCACCTTCCTGCCCGGCCTGCTGAAGGGACTCGGGCTCTCGGCGAACTACACCATCATCGACACCCACGGCAATTTCGGCGGCACATTCAACCGGACGAGCAATGAAGTGGTCGGGTTCATCCCTGAAACCGGCAACCTGAACCTTTCCTGGCGCCACCGTAATTTTAGTGCGCGAGTCCTCTACAACTTCACGGGCGACTACATCACCAGCTACACCGCTGCGAGCGTCGGCCGGAACGTTTACCGGCTCAAGTATGCCACCGTGAACGTGGGCGTGGCCTACCAGTGGCGGCCCTCGCTGGCGTTCACGATCGACGTCTCGAATCTCTACAACGAGCCGCAGACCTGGTACCGCGGCATCCGCGACCAGATGCAGCAGACGATCATCAACGGCACGACGCTGACGTTCGGGGTGAACGGGCGGTTCTGAAGAGCATAGGCGCACGCGCTCCGGCTGTTCCGAGGTGCGGCGAACTCTGCGGAGCCAGCTCAGCGAGCTGGCTTACAGCGGCACGTTTTTTGTTGATCGGATGGGGTCACGGGGATTGCGCCCCGTGACCCTTCCACACCACCGGACGTGCGGTTTTCCGCATCCGGCGGTTGGATAACGGTTGGCCTGTATCGCTGGCGGTCCGCCCGCATCTTGCCAGCCCCGGGACTTCGCGCGTGGTTCCACCACGCGCTTGGTCTGCGTCGAACGCGGGAAGCCAAATTTCGTTCGGCGCCCGGTCGTATCGGCTGACTACTCGATTTGTTTGGACCTCATTGGCCTGCTGCATCCTTCGGCCCTTCGCTCCTGCCGTGTTTCACCTCGATCCGATCGAGCCGTGACGACGCCGGCGTTCCGCCGCCGGAAATTTGCCGTCCGCGAGCTTCAGGATCACAGGCCCGCTCGGAGGGCCAGCCCCACCGGGCAAATCCAAGGGATTGTTTGTGTCGGCGAACAATTCCGCTCAAAAAACCCGGCCATGCGCACGTTGATGTTTCTCCTGGCCATCGCTGCTGCCGTCGGCCCCGCCCACGCCGAATTCCGCGCGGCGGTCGTCAAGGTCGACATCAGCCCCAAGACGCCGCAATGGCTGATGGGCTATGGCCCGCGCAAATCCACCGGAATCCGCGACCCCATTTTCCACCGCATTGCGGCGCTCGACGATGGGACGACACAGGTTTTTATCGTGGCCTCGGACCTGTGCCTTTTCTCGCCCGCCGTCTATGATGAATTCGCGGCGGAACTGAAAAAAGAAACCGGGATCGAGCCACTCCAGGTCTGGTGGACCGTGACCCACAGCCACTCCACCCCCGAGGTCGGGCCGCCCGGGATGTACGACGTCCTGCTCAAGGGTCGTTCCGAACACGAGTGGGACCGCGATTACTATGCGTTCGTCAAATCGAGCCTCCTCACCGGCATCCGCCAGGCACGTGCTGCGCTCGCGCCCGCGCGGATCGCGATCGGCACCGGGCTCTCGCGCGCCAACATCAACCGCCGCGCCCGCGATGCCGACGGCAAGATTTCCCTCGGCCTCAACCCCGATGGCCCCGTTGATCGCCAGATCGGATTGCTGCGGCTCGAGCGGGCGGACGGCACGCTGATGGGGATGCTCGCGAATTATCCCATGCACGGCACGGTGCTGGGCCCCTCGTTTGTCCAAATCAGCGGAGATGGGCCGGGCGTCGTCAGCGCCTACGTGGAGGAAAAACTCGGCGCACCCACGCTCTACGTGAACGGAGCCGCCGGCAATCTCGCGCCGATCTACACCGTGCAGGATCTCGCGAAGTCGCACATCGGCGAGTTTCGCGTCCTGCTCGGCGAAAGGGTCCTCGAGGCCAACCAGGCGCTCGGCCCCACCGCCGCGGTGGTGAAGCTCGCGCTCGGGGAAACCTGGATCGATTCGCCGCGGCGGGAAGGCCTCGGCTGGTCCGAGGAACTCCGCGCCTACGGGACGAAAAGTCCGGCGGGCGTGGATCTGGTGCGGATCCCGGTGCGCTTCCTGCGGATCAACGACACGGTCCTGTGGGCGAGTCCCGTGGAGCTCTTCTGCGAGATTGCACTGCGCGTGCGCGCCGAGTCGCCCTTCCGCCACACCTTCTTTTTCGGCTACACCAACGGCTGGCTCGGTTACCTGCCGACCGCGCAGGCCTTCCGCGAGGGCGGCTACGAGCCGCGGACGTCGCCGTTCTCCGCGCAGGTGGAGCAGGATTTCACCGCGGGAGTGCTGGCCTACCTGCAGAGCCTGCCGCGGGATTGAGTCTGCGGAGCTGCGTGCCAATAGCGCGCCCCCTTGAGTGTCCATCATCCCGAGCGACTGCGAAGGATCGCTGTTATCCTCCGCCCGCGGACGCCGCCAGGGTAACGACCCGTTCACGCGTGCTCAATGCGCGTTGGGGACAACGTGCTCCACCTCGAGCCAGATAGGATCGAGTGTAGGGGCGTTGCTTGACGACGCCCGGGATGGACATCTCTCACGATGGGCGCCGTCAAGCGGCGCCCCTACACTCCTGGCCCGAGGTGGAGCGGCTTGTCCTCAGGCCGCTATTCGGAAACTGATCTCGCATGCCGACACCCGAAAGCGCGTGGGGACAACGCCGTGCACCTGGAGCTCGCTCACTTCACCACCGGCCGGAGCACCAGGTTCCGATACGAAACCGGCCCGTGATCGCCCTGCAGGAAAATCGGTCCCGGCTTGAATTGATCCGACCACATCGCTCCGCCAGTCACGCCCGCCGCGGGCTGGTTGTCGATGATGGTTTTCCCGTTGAGGACGACCGTTACATGCCGATCGACGAGCGTCATTTCCATTGTCTGCCACTCGCCGGGTGGCTTCTCCGCCGCGACGGTCGGGGTCACGCGGCTGTAGAGCGCACCCATGTTGTGCGAATCGAGCGGCTTCCCATAGGAATCGTGCACCTGAATCTCGTAGATCCCGCGCAGGTAAACGCCACTGTTGCTGCCGGCGGGCACATTGACTTCGAGCTTGAGGTTGAAGTCCTCGAATTCCCGATCGGTCCGTAGATTTCCAGAACGTGGCACGGGCTGGCCCGCGTGTTTCGCCGCCTGCTTGGCCGCTTTTTTCGCCGCGCGATCGCCCGCCGCCCCCGCCGCCATCGGCGGCCGGTTCACCAGTGCACCACCTTCCGCCGACCAGCCATTCGGCGCACTGGGATCAATCAACCGCCAGCCGGAAAGATCGCGGCCATTGAAAAGAGCGATCGGCTCCCCAAACTTCACCTGCGCCAGAGCGGGCCGCGCCGGCAGCGGCGGGATCCGTTTGCCGGAAAATTCCGCGCGATCGAAACCGCTGCCGTTCGGTCGGGCCGTGGAGAGAGTCAGCTTCAACTCATCGCCTTCGACTTTCCCGGTGATGGTGTCGGTCAGTTGCTGCTTCCGCACCACTTTCCCCGCGGAATCTTTCCGCTCCACCTCCCGCACCCGCGTGACGGTGAGCACGCCATCGGCGATGGCGACGCTCGCGACCGGCAACACGCTGCCGCCACCCCAAAGGAGCGAGCCGTCATACCAGCCGTTTTCCTTCTTCACTTCGAGCCAGCCCGCGGCGCCGGTTGGAATCGTCAACGCCCACTGTCCCAGCAAAGCGTCGTTGGCCGCCGTGGCCGCCCGGAGGTCGGGCGTGCCAGCCCACCCGAGCAAAACAGCGTTCAGGAGAAAACCCGTGCGAAATGAGGTAGTCATAGGGGAACGCTGACGTTCGCCCAACCCCGGTCCCGCGGCAAGTTCATCCGCGCCGACTGCTGCCCTTACCTGGCGCCCACCGTCCGCCCCTGCTCTCGCAACTGGGCGGAGTATTTTTCGATCGCCGATTCCGTTCGTATATTGCGACTGCACGCGCACTCGGCGAGCACGACTTCGTAGAGCAACGTGAGCGACTGGGCGGCGGTCAGTTCGCCGGAATCGAGCCACTCGCCGGAAAATTGCCCCGGGACCGGCGCCCGATTCTCGTAACCAATCAAGCGGTGATGCGTTCGGCGGTTACTTTGCCAATCCAGCCGGCAAGGGCCGCAATAACTACACCGAATACGGCAGCGTGCGCCCAGAAGGCTTCGATAAATTCAGGAGTAGTCATCAACAGAGCGGGTTTAGGCCACGGCCTCCAATACGGCCTCGGGGTGACGCTCGGCCACCTTGAGCAGCACCTTGGCTGGTCCGGTGGGCTGCCGACGGCCTTGCTCCCAGTTTTGCAGGGTATCGAGGCTAATTCCAAAGGTGCGGGCGACGGCCTTGCGGTTGCCTTTCAGGTAGGCACCGGCGTCGCGGACGCTTTCGAGCAGTTCTTGGAAGGCGGCGGTTTTCATGGGAATTCCTCCTGGACGAGTTGAACGATTTGTTTGGCCTGCGCGGGCGTCAGGTCGCCCTGTTGGTTCTTGGCGTAGGCGTAAAGGAGCAGGATTTGGTGGGCGGAAACGATGTGATTTAAGCAGTTTCACCGGGATATCCCCGACAAGGAGCTGCTGGAGGATTTGAGACAGGCTACCCAGAAACTGACGGAGCAAGGCAGAACTGTAAGCACGAGAGCATATGCGAAGACGGGGAAATTTTCTGCGGGGACTATTGCTGCGCGATTCGGTTCTTGGAACAAGGCGCTTAGCGCAGCCGGACTGGAGCTTGGCATGGAGAAGAACGCTGGTGCTGAGCTTCTGACTCGCGCGATTGCTCTCGGCTGACGCGAGTTTCGAGTGCCTTGCTTGAATGACTTACATGACGACGAAGTCGTTAGGGTATTGCGTCTTGATACCAACAACGTGGCTAAGTCATCGAACGACGGGGCCAGCTCTTCGTAGCTGAGGACGCGCGAACCACGGGAAGACCGGATACTCCTGATAAACGCGCCGGGACCCGTTTTCTTGGAAAAGATTTTTGCGTGCCCGGCTGACCGTCGCTTCCCTGCGGACATGCGCGCCCCCCGTTTTGTTGCCTTGTTTTGGTTGCTGGCCGGCTTGGTCGGGCTGGCTGGCTGCGCCCGCCGTGAGACGCCCGTCGCCGCCGGCATCCGCACGCACACGCTCCTGGTCGGCAATGCCGCCGAACCCGCCGACCTCGATCCCCAGCTCGCCGCGATTCTCAACGACCAAATCATCGTCAACACCCTGTTCGAAGGCCTGACGTTGCTCGACGAGCGGACCACCGATCCCCTCCCCGCCGCCGCCGAAGCGTGGAGCGCGTCAGCCGACGGGCTGGTGTGGACCTTTCGCCTGCGCACTGGCCTGCAATGGTCCAATGGAGATCCGCTGGTGGCGGACGACTTCATCCAGTCGTGGCGGCGGATCCTCGATCCGGGCTTCGCGAGCGACAACGCCTGGTACCTCTTTGCGCTGAAGAACGCGGAGGCGTTCAACGCGCGCAAGCTGACCGACCCTGCTGCGATGGGATTCGCCGCGCCCGATGCGAAGACCGTGGTCCTGACGCTCGAGCGCCCCACCCCGTACCTGCCAGCCCTCGTCTCGCTGCCCGCCTGGTTCCCCGTCAATCCGCGCGTCCTGGCAAAATTCGGCGCGATGGAAAAACGCGGCACGGCCTGGACCCGTCCCGGCAACCTCGTGGGCAACGGCGCGTTCACGCTGGCGTCATGGACGCCGAATGCCCGCATCGTCCTCCAGAAAAACCCGCGCCACCGCGATGCCGCGCAAAACCGGCTGGAAGGAATCGTGTTCTTTCCGGTGGAAAATCCCGACGTGGAGGAGCGGGATTACCGGGCGGGCCAGCTCCATGTTACGTTCAACCTCCCAGTCACCAAGATCGCCTCCTGGCGCCAGCAGGACGCGAAGCAGCTCCGGGCCGATCCGACCCTGCAGGCCAATTTTCTCCGGTTCAACACGAGCCGACCGCCGCTCAATGATCCCCGCATCCGCCGGGCGCTTTCGCTCGCGATCGATCGCGGGGCTTTGGCGCGCACCGTGTTGCAGGGCAGCCGCGAACCGGCCGGCGCGCTGACTCCGCCGGGGACGGGCGGCTACACCGCACGCGCGGCGGTCACTCTGGACCTTGCGGCCGCCCGCGAGCTGCTGGTCGCGGCGGGCCATCCGGGCGGGAAAGATCTGCCGGTGCTGGATCTCCAGTGCCGCAACGACGAAATCATGCCGCGGCTGGCGGAGGCGCTGCAGCAAATGTGGCAGCGCGATCTCGGCATTCGCATCGCGCTCTCCCCCGTGGAGCAAAAAACCTGGATTCAAAATCAGCA
>JBKJRG010000109.1:0-4687 GCA_046594805.1 Opitutaceae bacterium
GGTCTTTCGTTTTGGCTGTTCAAACGCCTTTACCGTAGGTCAGCGCGCTTGCGCGCGCCGAACCGCGCTCGCAAGCGAGCTGGCCTACATTTACGGGGCCAAATCGAAAGACCGTTCACATCATCTGGGCGACACCAACGGCCCGATTGACGAGACAGGGTGTTCCAAGCTTCATCCGTGGGATCGCGCCGCGTCACGGCGTCACGGCTGCGATTACCCCCATGCACGCCATATCACCTCCTTTTTCCAACTTCCTGCGCTGCGTTCCGGTTTCCGCCTTCCTCGCGCTGGCGGCCGCGGCCAGCGCGGCGGAGACGGTTGAACCGCCGTCGCCGCTGGCAACCAACCCGCGCTACACCGGCTCCCCGTTCCTCCGCACCTGGCTCGCGGACGACTACGGAGCCAGCCCCGAGAACTTCTGTGTGCTGCAGCATCCGCGCACGGGCTTGATTTATGTCGGCAATGCCAGCGGCGTGCTCGAATTCGACGGCGTCCGCTGGCGGCTCATCGATTCTTCCGACCGCGACGGGGAGGTGACGTCGCTGTGCGTCGATCGTCGCGGGCGCATCTGGGGTTTCGGCCGGACGAAGATCATTCGGCTGGAGCCCGACGCCCGGGGCGAACTGCGCGCCTACTCCATGCATTCGCGTTTGCCCGCAGCGTTCCGCCCGCGAAACTTCGTCTACTGCAGCGTTGCAACGTCGCATGGCGTCTATTTCTGCGACCGGGGATCATTGATCTTTTTTGGGGACGGCGACGGACCGCCCCAAGCATGGCGGGTGGCAGAGGGGGCGGCCGAGGTGACCGCGCTTTGGCAGATCAACGACGAGCCGTATGTGCAACTCGGCGCGCCCGCTAACCGGGTCGTCCGGCGGCGGGGCGAACGGTTCGAGGAAGTTCCGAGCCTGGACCGCGCGGTGCTGGCCGCGAAGGCTGAGCCGAACGGCGGGTGGCAGTTGTCCACCGTGCGAGGGATCCAGTGGTGGGACGGCACCAGGATAACGCGCGTGCAGCGCCCGCTTGAGGGCGACGAAACCTTGCGGTCGGTTTTTCTCGCCGACGGAAGGATCGCGCTCGCCACGGTGAACCGCGGGCTGGTGATCTGCGATCGCGAGGGCCGCGTCTTGCAGGCGCTCGGCCGCATGCAAGGCCTGCCCTCGAATCAGGTCCGGGGCCTGGCGACCGACCGCGAAGGCGGCCTTTGGACGGCGCAGCCCGGTGGGATCGTCCGGCTGCAGCTCGATTCGCCCTATGCGCGACATGGACCGAAGCAGGGATTGGAAGGCAGCGCGGATGTGATTCTGCGCCATCGTGGAGAACTCTACGTCGGCGGCTCGGAGGGCGTCTTCCGCCGCGACCCCGACGGGCTGTTTCGCGCCCAGCCGAAACTGCCCAGCCAGATTCTCAGGCTGGTCTCGCATAACGATTGGCTCTTTGCGATGTCGACCGGACAAACGTCGGCCTTGGAACCGGGGCCGGGTGACTCGGTGCGCCAGTTGGAACACCGCGTCTACTGGGGCCTGCTGCCGCTGGCCGGCGCTCCCGGCTGGTATGCCTATGGGGCCAGAGACGGACTGCATTGGGCGCATTTCGTCGGCGACAAATGGGTCAGCGGCGGACCGTTACGATCGGCCAAGGGCGCGCCCACCGTCCGGCTTGAATCTCCCCCGGGCGTCGTTTGGGCTTGGGCCGGCGGGGCCGCGTTGCGGGTCGATTTTCGCGGCGGGCTGCGCCCCGACGCCCCGGTGCGAGTTTTCGATGCGGCCGAAGGAATCCCGGGCGGGCCGTTCGAGATGTTTCTCTTGGGGGGCGAGGTCGTGACGCGCGTTGATGGCGAACTCCGACGCTTCGACGAAAAAAACGGGCGCTTCGAACGCGATACCCGCGTGGTCGGATTGGAAGGATACCCCATCGCCAAGGCTTGGCTCAGCCACACCCGCGGCATCTTGTGGCTGCAAGCCGGGGAGCCCTCGCGCGAATTCCGGCGGGTCGTCCCGGAAGCTGCCGATCCCTCCCACCCGGAGAAAGTGACGCGCTGGCGGGCGGAGGCCTTGCCGGGCGATTCGCTCACCCGCCTGTTGAGCCGGACGTTCTTTCCCGATGAAGCAGCCCAAACCCTTTGGATCGGCGGCAACGATGCGATCGTCTCCTACGATCTTACTTGGCAGGAAACACGTCCGGTCACGCCTCCGGTTGCCGTGGTTCGGCGGATCGAGACGGAAGAGGGTTACCTGATTGCCGCCCGCGATTCCCCAGGCATGGCTGCGCTGAGCTCTGCCCTGCCGTCCGAACAGAATAACCTGCGCATTTCGTTTGCGGCGCCTAGCTACACCCCGGACCAGACGGGCGTCGTCCACACCGAATATCGCACCCGGCTCGAGGGCATCGACCGCGGCTGGACGACGTGGTCGCAGCAGGCGGAGCGCAACCTGAGCAACCTGCCGTGGCGCGACTTTACCTTTCGCGTGCAGGCGCGCGACGACGCCGGCCGGATCGGCCCGGAGGCGACGCTCGCGTTTTCGATCCGGCCGGCGTGGTGGGCGACGCGTTGGGCGTGGGCGGGCTATGGTGCGCTTGGCCTGCTCGGCATGGTGGGTGTCGTGCGCCTGCGCACGCAGGAGCTGCGCCGGCGTGCCCGGCGACTGGAGGAGATTGTCAATGACCGCACGCGCGAGCTCGCGCACAGCAATGCCCAGCTGGCCACCAGCAACACCGAGCTGGCGCGGTTGCACCAGCTGGAGCTCGACGAAAAAATCGCGGCCCAGTTGTCCGAGGAAAAAGCCCGGCTCGAAGTGCTCCGCTACCAGCTCAACCCGCACTTCCTCTACAATTCGCTCAATTCGATTTACGGGCTGCTCTTCGAAAATGCGCGGGACGCGGGCGAGATGGTGCTGCGGCTGTCGGATTTCTGCCGCGCGGCGCTCACCGGTGCGAAGGACGAGCTGCCGACGCTGGAAGCAGAACTCGCCGCGCTGCGCACCTACCTCGATGTGGAAAAGGTGCGCTGGAACGAGCGGCTGCAGACTGAATTCGCCGTGGCGCCAGACGTTACGCTGATCCGGATACCGCCGTTTCTGCTGCTGCCGCTGGTGGAGAACGCGATCAAGTACGGGGTCCGGACGACGCCGGGGACGTTGCGGCTGAGCATTCGCGCGTTCAGCCTGGAACGGGAAAAGAGCACGGGGAATGGCCACGCGCCACGCGCGCTGGTCATCGAAATCGCCAACACCGGCGAGTGGGTGCCGCCGGGGCCATCGCGACCGGACTCGACCGGCATCGGGCTGGAAAACCTGCGACAGCGGCTGCGGCGCTACTATCCGGAGGCGCACGAGTTCACCACGGAGGCGAAGGACGGGTGGGTCGTGGCGCGGTTGCGCCTCGATCGCGCGCTCGAAATCTCACCGCGGCCGCCCGGCCAACGCGAAAGATCCAACCCATGACCCGCGCCCTGATTGTCGACGACGAAGCGCCGGCGCGCGCGGCGCTCCGCGGGTTGCTGCGGGCCCACCCTGAAATCACGCTGGTGGGAGAAGCGGACACCGTGGCGGACGCCCGGGTGCGGCTCGCGGTCCACGATTACGACCTCGTGTTTTTGGATATTCAACTGCTGGGCGGCACCGGGTTCGACCTCGTGCCGTTCGTCCGGCCGGAGGCGCGCATCATCTTCGTGACCGCGTTCGATCAACACGCCGTCCGCGCCTTCGAGGTGAACGCGCTCGACTTCCTGATCAAGCCCGCCCGACCGCAGCGGCTCGCCGAAGCGCTGCGGCGCCTGGCTTTGCCACCACCGGCTCACGACCCCGCACCCTCTGCCCATCCGGCGCTGGCGCCGGGCGATCTCATCCACCTCAAAATCGGCAACGGCACCACGCGCTTTGTCGCCCTGGCCGACATCGCAGCCATCGAGTCCAACGAAAACTATTCCACGGCGCACCTCGGCGACGGCACGCGGCTACTCGTGCGGCGCACGATGAAAATCTGGGAGGACACTCTGCCCGCGTCCCACTTCGTCCGTGTGCATCGGGGCACCATCGTCAACCTCGCGCGCTACCGCGGCTCCGATCGCGAGTCCTACGAAATCACGCGGCTGCAGTTCGAAGGTCTCCCCGAGCCCGTGCGCGCGAGTTTCCGCTACCTGCCGGAGTTGCGCACGCGGCTCCTCGCCCTCGGCCGGCAGTTGTAATACCAATTATTATTTCAATTTCGCATCGGCTCAGCCCTGCCGGCCCAGCCGGAGGGAGATCAGGCCGTTGCGTCCGCTGACACCGAGCTTTCGCAGGACGCCGCGCGTGGGCCGCGCGGCACTGGCAAATCAAAATGTTGTCTTGAGCCCGAACGTCCAGAGCGCGCCGAAGTCTTCGCGCTGCCGCCATTGCGCGTGCTCGGGCGTGAGCGCGTTGTAGACCTCAAAGTCCTCCGCGGCGTCGCCGATGTTGCGGAGGTTGGCAAACACGCCCCAGCGCTTGTAGAAATACCATTCGCCCAGCACGTCGATGTAGAGCCGTTTGCTGCCCCAGTTATACGTGTCGGGTGCGATGCTGCGGCCGGCGGCGACGCGTCCGCGGCGATGCTTGCCGCGGTAGTTCCAGTTCGCCCGCAGATTGTAGGTCGCGCGCGAAAGGCTGATGCCCCAGCTGCCGCTGCGCGGAATGTAGTTCGCCATCGCGTTGGTTTCGTCGCCGATCGC
>JBKJRG010000235.1:0-4665 GCA_046594805.1 Opitutaceae bacterium
TCATCGTCTCATCACCCCTCCAACGCGCCTTGACGAATGCAGCTCGGACTTCTTTTCGACCAACGAGTTTCCATGGCATCCACCAAGGAAGTGTCACCCATCATTGTCTGGAAAGTGTCACCTATCATTGTCCACGAGCCAGCGACCTGGCCTACCGGATGCCCGCCAGCGACGCGCGGCACTCACTGCGCTTTATTCCGGTTCTGTTCGTAGAGCGGCACCACGGAGGGCATCATCGCCTCCAGGTCTTGGATGCGCTTCTGATCCGAGGGATGGGTCGAGAGCAATTCGCCCACGCGTCCCGTGGTCGAGCCCGCTTTGTCCGCGGCCGGTTTCTGCGCCATCATTTTCTTCCAGAAACTGATCGCCGCGCGCGGATCGTAGCCCGCCCGCGCGGCATAGGTGGCGCCCATCCGATCGGCCTCGCTTTCATTCGCCCGCGAGTGCGGCAGCACCCGGCCGACCGTCGCGAGCCCGCCATAGGCCATTTCGAAAAGCTGCCTTTTCTGCGGATCCGTTTTGGCCTCGACCGCTGTGGCGGCAAGCTGGCCGGCACCTTGCATCACCATAGCTTCCGACATCCGCTCCGCGCCATGACGGGCGATGACATGGCCGATTTCGTGCCCAATCACCGTGGCGAGTTCGGCGTCGCTTTCGGCCAGTTTCAGCAGCCCGGTGTATACGCCAACCTTGCCGCCGGGCAGGGCGAACGCGTTCGCATCCTTCGACTCGAAAAGGACGAATTCCCATTTCGCATCCGGCAGCTCGTTGCCGACGGCCTGCGCGATCCGCTGGCCCACGCGTTGCACGCGCGCCGTGGCGCCGTTGTCGGTGGAGATTTTTTCCTTCTGCCGCACCTGGGCAAAGGACTCCGCCCCCAGCGTGAGCTCCTCGCCCTGCGACAGGAGCACGAGCGATTTGCGGCCGGTGACGGGATTGGTGTAACAGCCGGCCAGCAGCGCGGTGACCGAGAGGATGACAAGGAGGCGTTTCATGGGGGAGAGTTGGCACCTTCGACCCGCGCAACCCCTTCCGGTTCAAAAGTAACGCAGCCGTCCCGCATGCTTCCCGCGTCGCTCGCCGCGATCAAGCCGATCCCGCCCGCCCGCTCAATGTTTGAAATGCCGTGAGCCGGTAAAGACCATGGCCATCCCGCGCTCATCCGCGGCGGCGATGACTTCCGCATCGCGCATCGCCCCGCCCGGCTGAATGGCCGCAGTCGCGCCCGCATCCGCCGCGGCGACCAGTCCATCGGGAAACGGAAACAACGCCTCGCTGGCGACCGCCGAGCCGCGCAAATCGAGTTTGGCCTCACCTGCTTTCCACACTGCGATCCGGGAACTGTCGACCCGGGCCATTTGCCCGGCACCGACGCCGAGCGTCTGCTCGCCCCGGGAGTAGACGATGGAATTCGACTTCACGTGCTTTCCTACCTTCCAGCCGAACATCAGCGAGGCCCATTCCTCGGGTGTCGGCTCGCGCTTCGTCACGACCTTGAACTCGCGCACGTTGCCCAGCGTCCGATCGCGATCCTGCACCAGCACGCCGCCGACCACGGACCGAATCTCCTGCAGGGCGTCCGCCCCGATGCCGCCTTTCGCGGTCATCAGGCGAAGGTTTTTCTTCTTCCCGAAAATCGTCATCGCCTCGTCGCTGAAACGCGGCGCGATGATGACCTCGGTGAAAATCTCCGCGATCGCGCGCGCCAGCTCCGCATCGAGCGTCTGATTGACGACGATGATTCCGCCAAAAGGCGCCTGCCGATCCGTGGCGTAGGCTTTTTCCCAAGCCGCGATCAGAGTGTCCGCGCTGCCCACACCGCATGGATTGGTGTGCTTGAGGATCCCAACCGTCGGACGCTCGAACTCGCCGATGAGGTAGGTCGCCGCGGTGATATCCAGGATGTTATTGTAGGAAAGCTCCTTGCCCTGAAGTTGCGTGAAGTGGTCGTGGAACGTGCCGTAGAGCGCCGCTTTCTGGTGCGGATTCTCGCCGTAGCGCAGCGACTGTGCTTTTTTCCAGGACAACGAAAGCGTCGCCGGAAATCCGCTTATCGCCTCGAGGTCCGGCTCGGTGGCCTGCGCTTCGAGATACCGCGCGATCGCCCCATCATAGGCGGCGGTGCGCTGGAATACCTTCAGCGCCAGTTTGCGCCGCAGCTCGAGGAGCCGGGCGGGCTCCGTCGTCTCCGCGGCGAGGGCGGTCAGCACCGGGCCGTAGTCCGACGGATCGCACACGACACTCACGCTCTCATGATTCTTGGCCGCGCTCCGCAGCATCGAGGGTCCGCCGATGTCGATGTTCTCGATCGCTTCCTCGAAGTGCACGCCGGGCTTCGCGACGGTCGCTTCAAACGGATAAAGATTCACCACGACGAGATCGATCAACTCGATCGCGTTCTGTTTCGCCTGCGCCAGGTGCTCGGGCTTGTCGCGCCGGCAAAGCAGCCCGCCGTGGATTTTCGGGTGCAGCGTCTTGACCCGACCCTCCATGATTTCCGGGAAGCCGGTGTGGGTGCCCACCTCGGTGACCGGAAGACCTTTCTCCGCCAGCAGCCGCGCCGTGCCCCCCGTGGAGAGCAGGGTGTAGCCGTGCGTGCGCACAAGTTCCGCGGCGAATTCGACGAGACCCGTTTTGTCGGAGACGGAAAGGAGGGCGAGTTTGGCCATGAGAAAGGACTCAAGGACCAAAGGACTAAGGGACCAAGGGACAAGAACTGAATGCTTCCTGGTCCTTCGTGTAGGGGCGCCGCTTGACGACGCCCGGGATTGGTTTCCTCACGACGGGCGCCGGCGAGCAGCGCCCCTACCAGCGGTCAGGAGTAGCGCCGGCATCCTGCCGGCTTCGGAGCCTCTTGGTCCCTTGGTCCTTTGGTCCCTTCGTCCCCCGACCCGCTGGTCTTTTCGTCCCTTGGTCTTCACTCGCCACTTGCTGCCGGAGCGATCCGGGCTCTCTTGTCGGTCGTGCCCAGCTCCCGCGAACTGCCCGGCCTCTCCGCCTCCCTCGACAAGCTGTGTTATCATCACGGCGGGGCGAGCCTGCCGACGGACAAGCCGCACGCGTTTGTGTACTTCGTGACCATCCGCAACGGCTCGGATCGAGCCGTCACGCTTTTGGGCCGGAAATGGGTGGTCCTGCATGCCGATGGCACCCGCCTGGTGATCGAGGGCGACAAGATTGTCGGCGAGACGCCCCGCCTGGCCCCGGGCGAACAGTTCTCCTACAACAGCTATCACGTGAGCGGGATCGACGCGTCCGCGCACGGCAGTTTTCATGGCATCGACGAGCTGGGCAACAAGGTGCACGTCATCCTCCCGCCGTTCGAGATGAGCATCCCGCGGGGGACCGGGACGGAGTAAATTCGTTCTGGTTCTCCCGCGTGTTCTCCTTCTATCTGGCCGGTTCATGAAGCTCATAGACCTGAACCGCGATGGCGGCATTGGCGCCAATTCGCTGTTCATCCAACTCGGCGACCTCAACATCCTGGTGGATTGCGGCCTGCACCCGAAGCGGGTCGGTCGCGCGGCGACGCCCGATTTGACGCCCCTGCGGGGGCTGACGCTGGATCTCATCATCATCACGCACTGCCACCTGGATCACATTGGCAGCCTCCCGGTCGTGATGCGCGAGCATCCGAACACCCCGGTCATCCTGAGCATCTCCAGCCGGATGCTGATCGAGCGGATGCTGCACAATTCCGCCAACGTGATGCTGCGGCAGAAGGAGGAGAACAACATCCCGGATTACCCGCTCTTCACCCATGACGACATCGACCGGCTCTCGGGCCGGCTGACCGGGCTGCCCTTTGGGCATGCGAAGCATTTCCGCGGAGCAAAGGACGACATCGAAATCATCTTCCATGCCGCCGGCCACGTCGCCGGCGCGGTGGCGGTGGAGCTAAAACACAAGCATCGTCACATCTTCTTCACTGGCGACGTGCTCTTCGAGGGCCAGCGGACGATCCCCGCCGCAAAATTCCCCGCCGGTCACTTCGACACCCTGGTGATGGAGACGACCCGCGGCGCAACCGAGCGCCCGCTCGGCAAGGAACGGGTGAACGAAGTCGCCCGCCTGATCGAGTCGATCAACGACACGATCCAGCGGGGCGGTTCCTTTCTCATCCCGATCTTCGCCCTCGGCCGGATGCAGGAGATTTTCTCGGTCATGCACGACGCGCGGAAATTCGACCGGCTGATCAACTGCCCGATCTATGCCTCCGGGCTCGGGGTCGATCTGGCCGATTACTTCGATGAGATCAGCCGCAAGACGAAGCACGTGCAGTTTTCCCGCAACATCCTGAAGGACCTCAAGGTGATCCCGCTGCCGCGCAAGCTGGTTCCCGGCGAGGACCCGAAGAAGAATGCGCTCTACATCGTGAGCTCGGGGATGCTGGTGGAGAATACTCCCAGCTACACCCTGGCTTCCGGTCTGCTGGGCAACGCGCACAACACGATCGGATTTGTCGGCTATTGCGATCCCGATACGCCCGGCGGACAGCTCCTGGCCGCCAAACCCGGCGAGGAATTCGTTTTCCGGACCATCCACGTGAAGACGAAAATAAAGGCGCGGGTCGAGCGCTTCGAGATGAGCGGCCACGCCGACCGGGAAGAGTTGCTGGAATTCGCCGTCCAGACGGGCGCCCGCAGCATCGTCCTGACCCATGGC
>JBKJRG010000262.1:0-17233 GCA_046594805.1 Opitutaceae bacterium
ACGCGACGGAAGGTCGGCCACGGAGAGGTGGCAGAGTGGTCTATCGTACCTGACTCGAAATCAGGCGTGCCCGAAAGGGTACCGTGGGTTCGAATCCCACCCTCTCCGCCAGTTTTCCCGTATCAAGAACCTCTTGATACCGGATTAAATTTTCGTAACTCACTGCGCGTCCGCCGCGAGTGAAAACGCCGTTTTAACGGCAGCGAAATAAGTTCTAGTTTTGAGGGTGCGAGGAAGGCTCCGCAACGACTGCGAAACGCCTCCGTTGCGAGTGCCGTTAAAATTCTTCGCGTGAGTTTTTCGCGCCATGTGCGATACTTCCCGGCGAAACAAATCACTTGGGGTCGAGGCCGGTTGGGATCGCCCCTGCCACTCAAAACGGAGGTTCTTGCCATGTCTTCGATCCAGTCCAAATCCGCTCGCGCCCGCACCGTGCAGGTTGCGATCTACACCCGCGTCTCGACCGCCAATCAGGCCGACGGACGCTTCGATTCCTGCGAAAGCCAGGCGGCTGTGTGCCGCGACCACATCGTCAAGCGTGCCGGCGAAGGTTGGTTTGAGGTCGCGTGCCATGTTTCGGTCAATCCGCGAAAATGAAGGCCGAACAATTCAACCCCGAGTCGAAGCGAATGGGATGGGGCCACCCCTCCGAAGCGGAGAATTTTGCCGTGCCTGTGATCCAATCCAAAGTCACTCAAGCCCGCGCCCACACCGTCCCGGTCGCAATCTACACCCGCGTCTCGACCGCCAACCAGGTCGGCGGACGCTTCGATTCCTGTGACAGCCAGGCGGCCGTGTGCCGCGACCACATCGCCAAACAATCCGCCGAAGGCTGGTTCGAGGTCGCATGCTATTCCGACCCGGCCTATTCGGGCGGCACGATGAACCGGCCCGGCATTCGGGCGCTGATGCGCCACATCGAAACCGGTGAGGTCAAGATTGCGCTCATTTTCAAACTGGAGCGCGTGCTCCGCAGCACCGACGAATGGGGACCGTTCCGCGCCTTTCTCCAAAAACACGGCTGCAAGCTCGTGAGCCCCACCGAAGACCTCTCTGAGGAAACACCCTCGGGCCGGCTCAAAAACAACATCATCATGTGCGTGTCGGAATACGACCGCCTCAACACCGCCGACAAGATCCGCATCAAGCTCAACGAACAGGCGAAGCGCGGATTCTGGACGGGCGGACAAGTGCCCTTCGGCTACCTTTACGACGAAACCAAGCAGGGCCTGAGCCCGCATCCCACCGAAGCCGCCACGCTCCGCCGCATCTTCGAACTGGCCGCGCAGCTCACCTCGCTCACCGACATCGCGAACACGCTCAACGACGAGGGGCTCCGCACACGGGCGCGCATCTTCAACCGCCGCGACGGCCGGAAACAGAACATCGGTGAAAAGCGATTTCGCTCCGACATTGTCCGGCGTCTCGTCACGCGCCCGCTCTACGCCGGCCGCGTGCGGATGAACGGCAAGGAATTCCCCGGCCAGCACGCCGCGCTCGTCACCGATGAACTTTGGGAACGCGCAAACGCGGCCATCCGCCCGGCGCTTCTCCCCGCGGCACGGCGGTTTCGCGCGCGGGACAAACATTTCCACATTCTGAAAGGCGTCGCCCACTGCGGCTGCTGCGGTCGCGCGATGATTCCCAACGCCAGCGGCAAACTCGACTCCGACGGCAAGCCCTACCGCTACTACACCTGCGGCTACGCCCACAAAGAGCGTTCCGACGCGAAGTGCCCGGTGCGCCACGTCTCTGCCAACGCCCTCGAAACGGCCGTCATCGGCTTCCTCGGTGCGTGCAGCCAGCACGCCGACGTGCTCGATGCCACCGTCGCGAATGCGCGCGAGCGCCGTCAAGTGGATCGCGCGCCGCTACGGGCGCGACTCACCGAAGCCGAATCCGCCCTCGACGCGATCACCACGCAACTCCGCAATTGTGCCAAGCTGCTCGTGCTCGGAAGCGTCACCTCACTCGACGAAGTGCTGCGCGAGCAGGCGGAGGCGTTGCAGGCGGAGAAACAACGCCTGCGCGTGGAACGCGAACAAGTCCGCCTCGAACTCGCCGAATGCGAGCGTGGTGAAATCGACACGGACCGCATCCGCGAAGCGCTGGCGAAGTTTGGCAAGCTGCTGCCGACGCTCACGCAAAATGAGCAGCGCGATCTCATCATGCTGTTCCTCGAACGCGTCGAGGTTCGGCTCGGCGGCAAACCCGCGGAAAAACTTGCGCCCGGCACGCGGCTGCTGGAGCTGCGCATGAAACTGCGCGTTGGCCGCCTCGTCGAAGGCATGGCCGAGCGCCTCGTCATCGAGGAACGCACGGCGCGCGCGGCATCCGCCGCACCCGGCCGGCCGCTCATGCTCACGCTCAATGTTGCGATGGCCCCGTCGTCGGGCGCCGCCAAACCCGTGACCCTGCTCACGCCGTTCCGCTGCGAGCTGGGTGTGACCCGCCGCGCACCGGCGCCGCAACCCGCCGCCGCACCGGTGCAACATCCGATTCATCGCGCCCGCGCGTGGCAGCGCCGGCTCGAATCCGAGCCGAATCTGAATCGACTGAAACTGGCGGTCGAAGAAGGCCTCTCCCCGGGCTCGATCACGCATCACATGAAACTGCTCCAACTCGCCGCGGAGATTCAGATGCGACTGATGAACCTCACGACCGTCGAGGAAGTCCGACGCTACGGGCTCAATCAAATGAAGGCACTCGCCGAGTTGCCAGTCGACGAACAGTTACGGCGGTTCTCCGACCGGACGAACGCGTAGGCAACGGCGAAGGGCGTGCGCCCACCGACCCTGCACCGTTCAGTTCCGTCCAAAATCGCTCCGCAGGCTATAGCGCGCTGCCTGGGTCTTGCCGACAACTTCGCATAGGCCGCCGGAGCGCAAACGCGCAAGCTTGCGGGCGAGCGAGCGGCTGCGCAGTCCCAGTGCCCGGCACAGCTCGCCGGGGCTGGCGGGACCGGCGTGACGGAGATACTCCACGATCTGCCGCTCCAGTGGATCGGCGATCAGCCGTAACGGATCGACCGGCAGCGGGGGCGCTCCGCCGCCGACCGCGCGCGCCGGTTCGGACCGTGGCCGCAGTCGTCCGCTGCGCGCGATCGCGGTTGCGAGCAACGCGCCAATGCGCCGCAGAACTTCCGCCTCCGGCAGTCGGTCAAATCGCGTCGTATCCAGAAACGGCATGATCTATTGGGCACGGGGCGCTTCGTCCGTCGGTCGCGCTACAGCCCCATCCGCGGCCCCTGCGGCGGTCGCAGCGGTGACACGGCAACCGACGGCTTGCCCTCGAGTGCGGTCAGCTTGCGCACCGTTTTTTCCAACCGTCGAAACTGCCACTCGAAGGCCAAGCGGATTCGCGGCAGCGGCGATTCTTTCAGCTCGGGCGGAATCAGCGAAGCCGGCGCGATGCCCTCGGCTTGCAGCGTCTGCGCGGTCTTCGCGTTCTGCAAGGTTCTGAACGCGTAGCTGACCACGTTGAGCGACGCTTTCTCGATCGTGGGATTTTGCAGGGCCGCCTGGTGCGCATCACGCAAGTAAAGCGGCACACAGCGGGCGACGAGCTGGAGATGCAGTCGATCGTGGCGCGGGGGATCGTCGTCCTGCTTGATATCGCGCACGTTGGCAGCTTTCGCCTTCAGCATGACGACGGGATCGAGCAGGCGATACCGATTCCCAAAATGCTCGACCGTCTCCACGCGGGCGAGATCGGACCGATCCAAGCCGTGAACGCTGTGCAGCACCTCCACCAGCAATTTGCGGCCATCCTCGCTTGTGCCGTGAAGAAACCCCTTGCGCGAGTCGGTCCAGTTTTTCGTATCGTTCGGCTGAAACGTCCACCCCGGCACCGTCTTCAGGTAGTCCATGACCTGCTTGTCGGCCAGGATGTCCAGATCTTTGCTGCCAAAGTCGCTTGCCGGGAGGTCGGGCGCCCCGCGCCCCAGATAGCCGACCGCCCAAAGATTCACCGCCTGCCCGCCCACGACAGTCGGTGGCTCCCGCCCGGCGCAGATCAGCCGGTAGTCGTGCGGAAAGGTTTGGTCACGATTTGATGCTAACGCCATTGACGGTGAGCAGCCGGGTGCGACCCGAGCCGGTGAGCCCCAGATTTTTCATCCGATCCGCGATCACCTCGGCCCCGCGGCCCTGCCGGCAAAGCTCCTCATCCTCACGGCGGAATTGCGCCTTCAGGGCAGCGGCTTCCCGGGCGGCTTCGGTTAAGTTTAGCCGCGAGAGCTTCGTCCTGAGATGGCGCAGATTCACGTTGGCAATTATACTCGCGGGAGCCGCACGGTCAATCGACTTTAGAAACCCCAAATTACTGCGCGGCGACGGCACGGTGGGCGGCTGTCGCTGCGGCGTAGTCATGACCGAAACCTCGGGATTTTCTTTCAACATGGAAACGAAATGGCGGATGCCACGCACCGTGCCGGATCGCGTTCGGCCTGGCGAGAGCGCGCAGCGCACATTCGTGCCGATGAATGTGCGCTGGCCGGCACCATGCACCGGGGCTGGGGCGGCGTGAGCCCCAGATAGCCCCGCCCGCGCCCGACGCGGGACGGGGCGTGGCAGCGCATCGGAATCCGATGCGCGGAGCTCCGGCGACTCCCACCGAGCCCAGCCCACTCCACGAAAAACGCCCCTTCTCAGCAATCCGAAGCGCGTTCGGAGAACCAACCTGCGACCGAATTCACCTGGACGCCCGGAAAACGGAGCCTGCCACCGGCGTATCGTTTAGCCGGTGACGAACTTCGATCGCGCGCGCAAGCACAGCGTGTGAACCACTAATTTCGGATAAAAAGGCCACACGCGATTCCGCGGGAAACGCCACCCAACAACCGCGCGACCACGCCGAAAGTTCCAGCATTCGCGGTTGCGAGCCATCGGTGGAGTGACGCGTTCGCGTGACGCGCCTCCCCGGACGAGCTGCGGAGGGTCGGGCCGGACGCGACCGCGGAGCCGGAGGCGCAGCGGTCGCGAGCGCAGCGCTCCGGGCCCGACCTTCCGCAGCCGTTCCGGGCACTACCCGCCCGTCGCAGGAACACGGTCCCGCCGGCCGCCGCAACGCAGAGGCCGGCGGGACGGTGTTCCCGGTGGCGGTCCAACTCCTGATTTATCCAGCAGCACATTGCGTCCGAAAACGGCCACGTCCCGAGTGTCGCTACACCCCTAAGGAAAGTTTGCACGACGTGATACAATAGGGGCGTTGCATCCCGCACTTCCCGCCGTCTTCGATTCCTGGGCTCGAGTCCTCACCGACTGGAAGGTTATCGGCGTTTTCAAATCCTGTCCCCGGGTGACGTGCTTCGCCAACCATCCTGAGCTGGCTGCACCCTTGGTCGCGGAAATCGGCGCCGCGATCCGCGAAAAGCAACTGCGACGCCGACCCGTGGCGGTTGCCATCGAGCGCGAGACCGTCACCGAACCCACCTACGATCGCCTGGGCGGTCCGAGCTATATCGAGCTGCGCCACCAAATGGAAGCCGCCCAGGCGCGTTACATTCGTCGTCTGCGTTCAGCCACCACTTCCGCCGACTCGGACTCGCCCGCCACGCTCCACGCCGCGATGGCGCACCTCCAATCCGACTTCACCCTCGTCCGTCGCCGGCACGAACCGTTGGTCGAACAAGCCCGCACGGCCAGCGTTCGCGCCTTCTGGGCCGCCCATCCGGCGCGGGAACTCAGGGACGATTTCTTCGACGACCTGCCGAGCCATCACGCCATCTCCCGTCTGAGTCGCGTCGCCCCGGCCTGGTGGTGGCGGAACTGCTTCGCCCGGCTCCAAAAGCGGCTCGCCAGGCGCCACGCCGCCGACGGTTGCTTCCTCGACGCGCTCCCCTCGCTGCGCGCCCACGCGACTAAGAAAACACTCGCCGCCCTCATTTCGGAATGGTGCACCGACCGTCGGGACGGGTTCGGCTGGGAAGGCCCCGGTCACTACCGGATGCTTGGCGACCGCGCCGAAGCGAAGGCCAAAACCGTGACCGACTGGTTCGACCAACGCGCGCCCGGCTATCTCACCGACGAGCACGTGCGCGAATCGTTGCACCTGCAACTGGCCGGCACGCTCGCCGCCCGCGACCCCTTGGAAAAAATTATTGCCGCCGAGCGCCGCGGATTGAGCGCACATTGGCGCAACTGAATGTGCGCTGCGCAGGCTCCGCAGGCGTGGGATTTTCGTCCACACTGGCGGCATGTCATCGCACGCCGCGCACGAGTCGTTCGGAGCCGCACCGTATTTCCGTCAATCGGGTTTGACGGCGTTGGCCGCCTTCTCGGCCGCCAATACCGCCAGCCGTCGGCGCATCGCCTGTAGCGGTGTCTCGCCGGACAAAATGAGCGACGACGGCCGGCCTGACGGATTGGCCGTCGCCGCCGGCGGCGAGTCCGGCCGGGAACCATCGACCACGATGGCTGCCGCCGGGGGCAGTGGCGCAGCGTGCTCGGCCGTCGTGGCAACACACCCGCTCGCGGCGATGCTGCGTGCTTCGCGCCGCGTCCGCGCCTTTCTGCGTCTGACCGGCGTATGCCCCAACTCGCGGTTGAGCCACAACCGCAGAGCTTCGTCGGAAACTGCGACACCAAGTTTGCGCAGTCCGGCGCCGATCGCGGCCACCGATTCGCCGGCCCGACGCAGCCGGAGCAGTTCTTCGCGATGCGCATCGAGCTGCAACGCCTTCGGATTCTTCGGCCAGCGCGACTGCGCAACCAGCTCCGTCAAGGTGAGCTTTACCGTGGGAGCGATATCGGAGCGAGGTGGTGATGAATCGGGAGTGATGCGGGAACGATACGCGAAGCGATCCGGTAGCGCAATGGGAGCGGTTTGGGAGCAATCTAAGCCGCAAGGCTTAGACGTTGGTGTCCTCACCTCATGGTTTTTATTGATTTTACCGCGTCGTTTCGGGCATCGAAGGTTTTTATATCGGCAATGGGATTCGTTTTTCGATCAGCCGTATTTTTTCGAGAGCGTTTGGACTGTCGGTGTCGTCTCGTTGAGAGTTCGGATAATTCGTCGTGCAGGGAGGTTGGTGGTCAATGGTCGCTAATTTGAGAGGTGGGCCATGCTGACGATTAGAACCTGCAAGGTGTTCAGTCATGCCTTGGGAGAGTATCTGAGGCAGGCAGACTATTACTCAGAGGGCATGAAGGTCGAAGGCCGTTGCTTCGGGCAGCTCTGCGAAAAGGTCGGTTTGGTCGAAGGCGCGGTGATTTCCGACAAAGCGTTCGAACGCGTGGCCGGAAATCATCATGCCCTCACGGGAGAAAAACTCACCGAGCGGATGAAGACCAACCGCCGCGCCGGTTACGACGCGACCTTCAACGCGCCGAAGTCGGTTTCGATCCAAGCGTTCCTGGGCGGCGACGAGCGACTGATCGCCGCGCACGAACGCGCCGTGACCGAGGCGCTCAAGGAATTGGAATCATTAGCCCGCCGACAGGAAGGCCAGGGTATCAACAAGCGACACGTGCCCACCGATCAGCTGGCTGGGGCGGTTTTTCGCCACGGCGAAAGCCGCGCCCTCGACCCGCACCTGCATTCGCATGCCTTCGTCTTCAACGTCACGGCGGACAGCTCCAAACCCGGCCGGCTCACGGCGCTCGAATCTTCCGCGATCTTCGAGCATGCCCGCTACCTCACGGAAGTTTACCGCCACGCCCTGGCCCGGGAAGTCCGTCAATTGGGCTATGCCATCGAACGCCGCGAATACGGCTTCGAACTGGCGGAAGTCCCCGCGAATCTGCTCGAACGCTTTTCGAAGCGCGCGAAGGAACGCGACCGCGCCATCGTCGCCCGCGAGGCCGAACTTGGGCGCGAACTCTCCCGCGATGAAGTCGCTGTCCTCGTCCGCGAGCACCGCCCTAAAAAACACTATGAGCTGACGCCAGACGAGGTGCGCCAGCGTCAGGAGGCCCAATTGAGCACGGACGAACTTCGGCACCTGCGTTCGCTCCGACCGGATCGGCCGACCACGAAACCCGACGTCGAGCCGCTCGACGCGGTGATCGCCCGCACGGCGGAACATGTCTTTGAGCGCAAGACCGTGGTGCCGTTATATGAATTCACGGCCGAGGTCATCCGCCAATCCTATGGCCAGCACTCGCTGCCCAAGATCAAGACCGCCATCGGCAGCGCTCCGGGTGGACTGTTGCAGGCCAACGGCAAAGTGAGCACGCAGGCCGCGCTTGACGCGGAGCAGGCCTTGGTGGCACGCGTCAACGCCGGCGTGGCCGTTTACGGAGAGTTGGGTTTTCTGTCGCGACAAGCCCTCGATGAAATCGGCCCGGAACAGCGCGTCGCGCTGGACAAGATCCTAAACTCGCCGGACCGCGTGACCGTGTTCCGCGGCCGGGCCGGCACCGGCAAGACCACCACCCTGGCCCACGCGATCGAAGGCATGGCCGTCATCCACCGCGAGGTCGCCTGTTTCGCCCCAAGCACGCAAGCAGTGGGCCTCCTCCAGCAGGACGGCGGCGATCAACTCCGCGCGGGCCGCGCCGCCGCCGCCCAGGCGCTCGCGAACGCCGCGACCGTGCAGCGGTTGCTTGTCGATCCTGCGCTGCAAAAATCGATCGCCCATAAACTGCTCGTGGTGGACGAATACGGCCTGCTGTCCGTGGGCCAGCTCAACTCCCTCGTGGAGGTAACTCAAAAGCACGGCGCCCGTCTGCTACTGGTGGGCGATTCCGCCCAACACAAAAGCGTCGAGGCCGGCGACGGCGCGCGGATTTTGGAAAAGGAAACCCGCGCCACCATCGCCGAACTCCGTGAAATCAGACGGCAGTCCGCCAATCCCGCCTACCTCGCCGCCGCTCGGGATCTCGCCGCCGGCGAGTTTGCGGCCGGCTTGAGAAAACTCGACGCGATGGGTGCTGTCGTGGAAATCGAAGATCCGGTCGCCCGGCGCACGCGCATGGTCGAAGATTGGCATGCGGTTTCCCAGAAAACCAAGACCGTGCGCACCAGGGCCGGAGTCCAAACGCGCGCCCAAACCGCGTTGATGGTCGCCCCGACATGGAACGAAATCGACGCCTTGAACGCCCACGCCCGGGCCAGGGTGCGGAAGACCGGCCAGATTACCGGCGCCGATCAAGCGTTCGTTTCCCTTGCGGCCAAGGATTGGACCAAGGCGCAGCAAAGGGAGGCGCGCAACTATCAGCCCGGCGACATCCTCGTCGCGCACAAGGCAACCAAGCATTTTCAAAAGCACGATGAACTGCGCGTCGTGCGAAAGGAAAAGCGCCGGCTCATCGTCGCGCGCGGCAGCGAGGAATTTTCGGTGTCGCCGCGACAATCCGGGCTCGCGTGGGCCGTGTGTGAAGAGCGTCCACTCGCCGTGGCCGCGGGCGACCGGATTCGGCTGCGCGCCGTCAGCCAAGCCGTGGCAGCCGACGGCACCCGTCGGCGACTGGCGAACGGCACCACGGTCGCGGTGCACTCGGTCAAGGCCGACGGGCGGCTCGTGCTCGCTGACGGTTCGACATTGCACAGCCGACAAGCTGTGCATGGCTACGCGATGACTTCGCACGCGGCACAGGGGCTCACCGTCGATCACGTCTTTGTCGCTGGCGCGGTTTCGCGCGAGGGCTTGTATGTGTCCGCCACGCGCGGGCGCGCGGGCATCCGCATCTTTGTGCCCGATCGGGAGGCGTTCCTTGATGCGGCGGGCCTCCGGAGCGAAGCGCGGATGTCCGCCTTGGAATTCGCGCGGCTGCGCGATCCGGTCCTGCCGACTGGATTGCCGCGCTGGCTGCAACCACTCCGGATGTCGTTGCGGTATCTTGGGCTCGTGCGCGTGCGGTTGGGTCGGGGTCTTGGATCCTCCGATCACGATTCCAGCCGCCACACCCCCGTCATCCGGCACGAGCAATCGGCGCGAATCCGCCTATGAGCGCGACCCGCAATAGCTGCTACACCGAGGCCCGGGCGCCCCAGGTCTTCCTGTCGCTGGAAACCCCGCGCGAGCGCCGGGCTCTGCCCTACACGCTGCTGCTCGATCTGGAAATCTCCTCGGACTCAAGTCTGCTCAAGCTGGTCTACTCCCACTACGAGGTGTTGGTGCGGGGAAATCAGCTCGAGGTGATTTACGAGAGTGTGCGCGCAGCGAGTTGCACCGCCATCATGTCGGGCAAGGCCACCGACGGTTACTCCGCGCCGGCCAAAACCACCGCCACGGTGACAGAGATTCGGATCAAGCGATTGGAGCCGCCACCCTGAAGCCGCGTGGCATCGAAGGATCGTCGGGACAAGAATTGCCGGCCAGGCCGCGCCATTAGGTGTTCACCGATGGTGAGAGTGCGCATTTGGCTTGGTAACTCGCACAAAGATTTCGGCGCTTTTCACCGACGTGCGGCGTCCCGGACTTCGCTCGGAATAATGCGTCGCAGCTCCCAAAACCAGCGCGCCATCTGCGTCTCGTCGCAGAAGCCGCAATCCTGTGCGATCTCGATCATTTTCTTGCCGGTGGTTTGGAGGAAATCGATCGCAAACTCCACCTGGCAGCCGCGGTAGTAGCTACCCGAGGGGCGACAGTGAAGTTGGCCCGGATTTCACGGACATCCATCCGATGCTGCCGACCATGCGGGATTCCGCTGGAACCACCTCGCGATGCCTCGGCACCGCGCAGGCGCCGGACCTGGCGGCGCGGGGAAGTGAAATCACGAACTTCGCCCCACGCGCTACCAAGGGGGCCTCGATGCGTCCGCCATGCGCTTCAACGAATCGACTGCAGAGGGACAACCCCAATCCCGTGCCGGTTGCCTTGGTCGTGACGAACGGGCGGAAAAGCTGGGCCCTCGCCGCCGTGGCGATACCGGGGCCGGTGTCGGCGAAGGTCACGACCACGTCGCCTGCCGGCGTTTCACGGAGGCTCACGCGCACGACGCGTTCGCCCGGTTGGCCCTGGAGCGCTTGCCGGGCATTGTTGAGCAGATTGAGAAAGACCTGCTCCATTTGCTGCGCGTCGATGCACAACGGCGCGCATTCCGCCGGCAAGTCAGTTTGCAGCGTCACATCGGACCGGCGCAGATCGGCGGCGATTAACTCGATGGCCTGCTCGAGTAATGCCACAAGCGATTCCGGCCGTCGGGTCGGCGGCTGGCGGCGGGCAAAAGCCAGCAGGTTGGCCACAATCTTCCGCGCGCGCTCGACCCCGGCCTCAATGTTAGCGCCGTAGCGTTGGACCACAGGCCCGTGATCGCCTTGCGCCAGCAGCCCGCCGTAGCCGGCGACGACGGCGAGTGGATTGGCGATTTCATGGGCGATCCCGCTCATCAGTTCGCCGAGGAGGTGCATTTTTTCTCCCTGTACGAGGCGCTCGTGCGCTGCGCGCAGTTCGCCGAGCGCCAGTTCCAATTCAGCGGTCCGTTCGGCCACCCGTTGTTCAAGCATCGCATTGGCCGTTTCGATCCGCCGTTCATAGCGCCGGCCGGTCGCCCGAGCGAGCGCGGTGCCGACGAGCGCCATGAGGCCGATGGTCGGGGCTGCGATGGCGACAAGTTGCCAGCCTAGTTGTCGAAAATGGGCTTCGGTTTTCCGCGTGTTTTCGTGCGAGGCGAGAGTCCAAGGCGTGTTCGGCACCGGGTGCAAATAGACCAACTCCTCGGGCGCGGATCGTGCATCGACGATTAGGGCGCTGGTAGGCCGCAACCCGGCGATCAACCCGCCATAGGTGTTTGCGCCGCCGCCCTGCAATGCCCGCATGGGCGTGGCGGCTTTCGACATGCCGACCATCTGCGGGTTGGGATGCGTGAGCAGCACGCCATTCTGATCGAAAAGGCAGATGAAATTGCCGTCGGCCCTCATCTCGCGGGTGGCGGACTGCAATTGGGCGATGACTTCTCCGGCGGTCCGGCCCGCGCTCAATTCGCGCTCCAGCAACCGTGACATCGCCTCCGTCTGCAGCCGCTCGGATTCGGCATGCTGGGAATAGAGCTGGTGCTTCACGCGCTCGATCAACAGCGCGCCGCCACCGACGCCCACCGCGACCAACCCGGCGCAGATCAGGAAAAACGTGAACCAACTGCGACGCGCCCCCGCGGCGTGATCGGCGGTGAACGTGACGGCGGATCGAGTAATAGCATTCATAGAGAAAAAGGATGGGGGTTCCCATATGAAGCCTCTGCCGCGGGCCTATTCCATCGCGGCGGGCCAGGTGCGGAATAGGACGCGGCGAATTCGTTCTTATCTCGATGACAAATTCCGACCGTGTCACTCCACCGAGTAGCACTGTCGTGCTCGCGGGCGGGATCACGCTCGTCGGGTGGGGCACGCTGGCCTGGCGATCGCAGGGCGAAGGAGCGATGCTGAGCGGGATGCTCGTGACGATGGCGGTGGCATGGGCGGCCCTGGCATGGGCCATGGCGCACGCCTCGCGGCGCGACTCGTTGAGCATACTCGTTTTCGGACTCGGCTTTCGGATCGTCGCCTTCACAGCGCAACCGGTAATGGAGGACGATCACTACCGCTTCCTTTGGGACGGCTATCGTTTCGCCGCGACCGGCAACCCTTACGCGGAGGCTCCGCGCGAGCTGTTCACTGACCCTACGGTGCCGGCGGAATTTCGTCCGATCCTCGATCGGATCAATCACCCGGACGTGCCGACGATCTACGGGCCGCTGACGGAATGGATGTTTCGACTCGGCTACGCGATTGCACCCGCACAACTCTGGCCATGGAAACTGATCCTGCTGGGCGCCGATCTGGCCGTGCTCCTGTTGCTGTGGCTGGACTTGAATACAAAGGGCCGACTCCTGCTGGCGTGGTGCCCGCTCTCGATTTTCGAGACGGGCTTCAACGCCCATCCCGATGCGCTCGCGCTGGCGCTGCTCCTGGCGGCGTGGTGCCTGGGACGACGCGGGCAAATCGTGGCCGCCGGAATCGTCGCAGGGCTCGCGATCAGCGCCAAGTTGTTCGCTGTTCTCCTCGTGCCATTCATCCTGTGGCGTTTCGGGCGACGCGGGTGGTTCGCGGTGGCGGCGACCGTGGCGGCTGTCTACGCCCCCTTCTGGCTGGGTGGAAGCGCGGCGGATTTCGGGGGGCTGCGGGCGATGGCGGCGGAGTGGGAATTCAATTCGAGCATTTTCGCCGTCGTGGCGGCGCTGAGTTCGCCGGCGGCGGCGCGGGCGATGTGCGGGCTCGCCTTCGGTGCGATTTGGCTGGTGCTGCTTGCCCGCTGGCGGACCGCGTCCGCTTCGCCGGCGCAGTATCAGCTTCCGCCGGGTGAGTGGGTTTACGGCTGGTTTCTCCTGCTGTCGGCAGTGGCGAATCCGTGGTATGCTCTATGGCTCTGGCCCTTCGTGGCGGCGCGGATCTCGGCGACGGGGCTGTGCGCGCTCGCGGCGGTCAGCCTCGCGTATGGCACGGGCCTGAACCTCGGCGACACGTCGCTCGGGAATTTCGGCCACCCGTGGTGGCTCCGGCTGGTGGAGTTCGGCGCGATCGGAATCGCGGCTCGCTTCGATTGGCGAAAAGGAAAACCCGTTCGCGGGCTGCGTTGAGCGTTAGCGAACGGGTGGAGTAATACCAATTGACCCTCAAACTCAGGCCGTTGAAACGCGGAGAGCGCGGAGGAACCCCGCTCTGGCTCCGCGTTTAATGGTCAGAGTCTAAATGGCAGGCTGATGCTGAAGGTGTAGACGGTCGCGATGCCGGTGTTGCGCACGTCGCCGAAGCACTTCGCGGCGCCGAACTGATAGCTGCGACTGCCGCGATCGGTGAAGGACACGCCGCCCTCGACAAACTGCGCGACCTCTTTCACGCCGGGAAAACCGAACCTCGTGCCGAAGCCCGGGCCGCCGATGTCACCGCCGCTCAAGCCCTGCGTGCGCCGGTAGCCGAGATTGAGGCCGACGGAGCCGAATTGTTTCGCGACACCGACGTTGCCGAAGAAATCGTCGGGCACGCCATGGTTGCGATTGCGGTACCCGAACTCGCCGTAAACGGAAAAGCCTTGGCCGAAACTCTTGCCGGCGGCGAAGGATGCCTCGAAGCCGCTCGCACCGTCGCCGGGATTGATGGGCGGCGCCGAGGTTGGAATATCGTAGTTGCCCGCGAAAATTGCGCCGGCCCGGAGGGTCACAGCGGGCAGCTCCGCGCTCCCTGCCATCAGGGAGTAGGTCAGTCCGAGGCGCGAGTCGTCGCGCCCGCTGCGCTCGAAATTCGCACCCGGCGGCGAAAACTTCACCTCGGTGTAGCCAATGGTGGCGTCGAGCGCGAGCCGCGGGGCGAGGCCGTAATCGATGCGCAGGGCGGTCGTGCGTTGAGTGATATCGTCAGGCAGATTCACTTTGGCGGTGCCCGCATAGAACTGGTCGAAGGATTGATACGTGTAAGCAGGCGTCACCGTGAGCACACCCGGTTCGGCGAGCCAGACGTTTTGCGCGGACGCCGTGGGAGCGAGCAGCGCGCCGAGCGTGGCCGCACCGATGAGCGCGGACTTCAGGAGGGAGATGGTTTTCATTGAGAGGAGAGTGGGGAGAGGAGTGCGTGGGTTGGTGGATTATTTCTTCATCGCGAAGCGCTGCTTCACGAAATATTCGAGCGCGTCGAGCTCCGCCGCGGAGAGTTTGCCGGCGAGCGCGGGGAGATCTTTCATCTTCATCGCGTCGGCGGGCAGTTGCGCCTGCGTCATCTTGAGTCGCTCCATTTGCGCGCCGGCCTCGCCGCCGCCCATGAGTTTCATGCGGCCCTCGTAGACCTTCTGGCCGAGACCGTATTTCTCCCGATCCGTTTTCATCTCGCCGCCCATTTGGCCCGGAGGCGTCGGCGGGCGGCCTGAGTAGCTGCCCGACGCAAACGCCGGGACGGTGACGGCGGCTCCGAGGAGCGCGGCGAACAATAATACGCGTGACGATTTCGTGATCATGGGTGGGTGGTTTTCGTTGGTTTTCCCTCTGGGGATGCGTCGATGTGACGGACGGCCTCCGGAGTTATTCCATCGCCGCGGCGAGGAAATCATCGCACCGGCGCGGAATAGAACCCACACTCGTCGGTCTAATGGACGTGGACGAAATGGACTACGAACAAGCCGTGGCGCTGTATCACGAGGACCTGCACCGGTTCGCGATCAGCCTCACCCGCAACCCCGACGATGCGCGCGACCTCACGCAGGAGTCCTACTGCCGCTTCCTCACAAAAAGCGGCCAGCTCCGCGACTGCACGAAGGTGAAGTCGTGGTTGTTCACCACGCTCTATCGCGTGTTTCTCGGGTGGAAACGGCACGAAAAACGCTTTCCGCATTTCGACTTGGCGACGGTCGAACACGAACTGCCCATGCTCACGCCCGAAATCGTCAACCAGATGGATGGCGACGTGGTGATGGAAGCACTGCTGGAAATCGACGAACACCACCGCACGCCGCTCGTGCTCTTTTATCTGCAAAGTCTCTCCTATAGCGAAATCGCGGAAATGCTCGAAGTCCCGGTCGGCACCGTCATGTCGCGCCTCTCCCGCGCCAAAGCCGCGCTGCGCGCCATCGTCACGGCCCGAACCGCCGGCGGCAGCCAGTCCAACGTGATTCCGCTCCCCGCCAATCGCACCAATCTTTCCAAAAACTCATGACCCGAGAAGAAGCCCAGTTCATTCTCCAGGCTTACCGGCCGAACAGCGAGGACGCACACGATCCGCAGTTCGCGGACGCGTTGGTTCTCGCCCGCCAGGACCCCGTGCTGGGCCGATGGTTCGCCGACGAGCAGGCGATGGACGCGGCCTTCGCCGCCAAGCTCCGCGCCCTCCCGCCGCCATCCGATTTGAAAGCGCAGCTCCTGCTCGCGCGCGCGACCATCCGACATCGTTCGTGGTGGCGCCAGCCCGTGTGGCTCGCCGTCGCCGCGAGCGTCGCGCTGTTGCTCGGTCTCGCCGGGTGGCGGGTCCGGTTCGATTCAGGTGACACGCGGCTCGCCGAATTTCAGGGAGCAATGGCGACGGCGGCGCTCGACATGTCCAACCACGTCGATGCGTTCGGAATGGACGCACCCGCCCTGAAGCAATGGCTCACCGAGCACCAGGGTCATCCCGACTTCGTGCTGCCACCAAAGCTGGCCGAGCACGGCGTCATGGGGTGCAAGATTGTGGAATGGCGCGGGCACCGCGTCACGTTGCTCTGTCTCAAATTCGACGGCGGTCATGCCGACATCTTCGTAGCCAATGCTGCAGATCTGCCAGGCGTCGCGCTCGGCGATGCGCCGCGTTTCGCGGTCGAGGGCGCGTTCACCACGGCGACGTGGCAGCGCGATGGAAAAATCTACCACCTCGCCGGAAATTTTTCCTCCGACCAACTGCGAAACCTCCTCTGAGTCCCGCCATGCGCACCGAACGCTCCGTCCAACAACGCTATGCCGCCGCCGCCAAAGCCCCCGAGGCCGCGCTCTGCTGCCCGGTCGACTACGACCGCCGTTATCTCGAAATTATTCCCGCCGAAGTCATCGAGAAAGACTACGGCTGCGGCGACCCCTCGCGTCACGTGCGCCCCGGCGAGACCGTGCTCGATCTCGGCAGCGGCACAGGGAAAATTTGTTTTATCGCCGCGCAAGTCGTCGGCCCGACCGGCCGCGTCATCGGCGTGGACATGACGGACGAGATGCTCGAGGTCGCCCGTCGCAACGCGCCAATCGTCGCCGACCGCCTCGGCCACGCCAACGTCGAGTTCCGCAAGGGCCGCATCCAGGATCTCTCGCTCGACCTCGATGCCCTCGACTGCGAACTGCGCGCGCGCCCGATCACGGACGCCGCGTCGTTCCTCGCCGCCGACGAACTCGCCGCGGACCTGCGCGTGCGTGCGCCGCTCGTCGCCGACGATTCGGTCGACGTCGTCGTCTCCAACTGCGTGCTCAACCTCGTCGAGCCGTCGGCGAAGCGCGCGTTGTTCGAGGGGATTTTCCGCGTGCTGAAAAAAGGCGGTCGCGCCGTCATCTCCGACATCGTGGCCGACGAGCCCGTGCCCGCGCACCTCCAGCACAACCCCGAACTCTGGAGCGGCTGCATCAGCGGCGCGCTTACGGAGGAGGATTTTTTGCACGCGTTTGCCGACGCCGGTTTTTATGGGATTCAGATTTTGAAACGCGACGCCGCGCCGTGGCGCACGGTCGAGGGCATCGAGTTTCGCTCGGTGACGGTGCAGGCGTTCAAGGGCAAGCAAGGCCCGTGCTTCGAGCGCAACCAGGCGGTCGTTTACCTCGGGCCGTTTGCCGAAGTGCTCGACGACGACGGCCATCGCTTGCAACGCGGCAAACGC
>JBKJRG010000325.1:0-4694 GCA_046594805.1 Opitutaceae bacterium
TTCAGCCCCGCCCCATGCCAGAGTCCGCTGATGCCCATCGTGATTAGGACATTGAGGTAAACGCGCGAGGCCGTGGTGCGTGATCCCCCGAGCGGAATGAACAAATAAGTGGTCAGCCACTGGGTGAGCGAAATGTGCCAGTGCCCCCAGAAGTCCGCGATGTTGGTTCGAAAGTATGGCCAGTCGAAATTCTCCGGCACCTTGATGCCGAACAGCCGCGCCGAGCCGATCGCGATGTCGGAGTAGGCCGAGAAGTCGAAATAGATTTTCGCCCCGTACGCCAGCAGCCAGCAGGGAAGAACCCACCGTTGCGCGACGGCGATATCCGCCAGGTTGAGGTGCTGGGTATAGGCGGTCAGCAGGTCGGCGATGGAAAACTTCTTGGCGAGGCCGACGAGGATGCGCGTGACCCCCAGTTCCCATTCGGTCGCCCAGGCCTTGCTCGGCGCGCTCAGCTTGGGCTCGAAATCCTGGTACCGCTTGATCGGCCCGGCGACCATGGTCGGGAAGAACAGGATGAACGCCAGGTAGTCGCGCAACGTGCCGCGCTGAGCGGTGCCGCGGTACCGATCCACCGCGTAGTGGATGAATTCAAAGGTGAAGAAGGAAATGCCCAGCGGGAGAAAAGCGCCGGCCCAGTGCAGCGGGTTCAGGGAGGCCCCCGCGCCGTACCACAGTCCGGTGAAAAAATTCCAGTATTTGAAGATCGCCAGGATCGCGATCGCCTGAACGACGCCAAGTATGCACAAAACGGAACCGGGCCGGTACAACCGGCTGAAAAGGCTCTCCCACGCAAAGATCACCAGGCAGAACGCGCCGGCGATCCCTCCGATTTCGGTCAGCGAGAAATAGACGAAGAACGCGGCGCCAAAGAGAACGCAGACCCACGGCTGGAGGGCTGGCCGGACACAGCGGAAACCAATCGCCGCCGGCACGAGGAAGCACACGAAATACGCAAAGGTGTTGAAAATCATACGCCCACACCTGCGGCCGGCGGTCGCGCCTGCGATTGCCCGGCAGCGGCGGGGTCCGGCAGGTGGCTGGCGGATTCGCTCAAAATGTGGGGCATAAACAATGGCGCGGCATACTCGATGGGATCATTTCTCGTTGGCCCGGGGAGCTTAGCAACCGGGTCCGAACATTGCCCATCGGGATTCCGCTGAGTGCGAGGCCGGTAAATGCTGGGTGCGGGCGGCTACCGCCCCGAGCCGGCGGGGTCCAGTAGCGGAACGCGTGAGCGTTTCGTCGGGGGACCACAGGCCATTCGGCGAAATGCTCACGCATTCTGCTACCCGCGAGCAAAGCTAGCGTTTCTTTTCTCCGGGAGTCACGGGCGTGCCGGCGCGAAGCGTTTTCCCGAGAGCGTGGTCCTCGGGCTTCAGTCCGCGCCGGAAGCCTTTGAAGGCGTAGTTCGCGGGCTCGAAGGGATCGACAAACCGGACATCGGTCGCGGCCGGGACCGGCATTTCGAACCCCCAGTAAACCGCGTTCACCACCATCCGGCGCAGGCCTTCGTTGGTGAAGTCGGTCGCGGCGCCCATCGTGGTGCAGAAAACGCGGTTCGCCCTGCCGGTTGGATTGGCGTGAATGCGCGTCCAGGCAACGGGCATCATGGGATCGTTGATGCCCTGCTCCTGGCCGTCGGCTTTCCGATTCTTGCGCTGCTCCAAATCGGGTGCGTCCGTCGGTTTCATGCCTTTCAGCACCTGGCCACGCACGAGGATCTTTGAGCCGTGAACCGGGTGCGTCTCGTACGCGCCCGAATCGCCGAAGATATCCTTCACGCCGCGCAGGATCGGATCGGATTCCGCGCCGGGCTCGATGATGCCGCGCGTGGCGCCGCGCCGATTGGCACCCCAGTGGCTCACCCAGTTTTCGCCCAGCACCTCGCGGCCAAAATCATTGAAGCGCATGTAGCCGGTCGAGCTGTTGGCCGGGAAGCGAAACGCATGCGTGCTGGTGCGCAGCGCGATGATCGGGACCCCGCGGGCCACCGCGTCGGCGAAATGCTTCATGGCCGCGTCTGGCCATTGGCGGAATCGCAAAGCCATCACGATGCCGTCGGCTGAATCGAGTGCCTCCACGCCGGGCACGCTCGTGTTGTTGTCCGGGTTGATCGTGCCATCCGGATCGATGGCGAAAAGCACGGTGCAGCGGAATCCGTGGCGCTGGCTCAGGATTTTCGCGAGCATCGGCAAACCCTCTTCCGACCGGTATTCTTCATCGCCGGTCAGAAAAACGAGGTGACGCCCCTGTCCCGGGCCCGCTTTTGCATCATAGGTGATTGAGGAAGCGGCGGCCGGCAGCTGGGTCGCAGCGGCCAGGGCCGAGAGCAGGATGAGCCGGAGTAGGTGCATGGCGCTTTGCTAACGCACGCGGGAAGGCGGTCAACCTTCCGGACTTCCGCCGGTCGGGCAGCGATCGCCTTCGGCAGCTTGGGGCGGTCCCGCCGAATCCTGTCGCCCTCGCATCATCGACTTTCGCGCCGTCGTGGTGTTTGTTTCCACCGTTCCCCTTTTTCTTTCCCATGCACAAACTCGCCGTCGTTCTTGCGTTGTCACTCGGTGGACTGAGCCGCGTGGTCGGAGCCGATGAGACGCGTCCCGCCGCTGCGAGCTACGAAACGCGGGCAAAACATGACCGGGACGGCATCGGTAAGTTTTATTTCGGGCGCGAGATCGCGCACGTCATGGGGCATCAGGGAGCCGACTGGCTCGAGCGCCCGGAACGCGAAACCGAGGAGCGCACGGATTTGCTGGTCGACGCGCTGCCCTTGAAGCCGGGCGACGCCGTCGCGGACATCGGGGCGGGCACGGGTTATTTTTCCTGGCGGTTTGCGCAGAAGATCGGAGCACAGGGGACGGTCTATGCGGTCGAGATTCAGCAGGAGATGCTCGATCTCCTGATGGTCAACATGAAGAAGCGCGGGGTGGGGACCGTGGTGAAACCCATCCTTGGCACGGTGCAGGATCCGAAACTACCCGAGGCTTCCGTCGACCTGATTCTCCTCGTGGATGTGTATCATGAGTTCGATTTTCCCTTTGAGATGACGCGCGCCATGACGCGGGCGCTGAAGCCGGGTGGGCGGCTCGTTTTTGTCGAGTACCGCGGGGAAGATCCGCAGGTGCCAATCAAACGGCTGCATAAAATGACGGAAGCGCAGGTCAGGAAGGAAATGACCGTGCACCCGTTGAAGTTTGACCGGACGCTGACATTGCTGCCGCAGCAGCACGTGATTATTTTCCGGAAGGACTGAGGCTGGGAAGGAGACCTTGTCCGAAGGTGGGGGTGGCTCTCCGAGCCGCCCTGAGTTTCCGCGGCGATTTCATGGATGGCGCGGAAAACATCGTAACTCATGCCGGCTCGGAGAGCCAGCCCCACCTAAGAGACTACTTGCCGCCCTTGCGGCCGGGCATGGTGCCTTGCGTGGGCTCCATGATGCGGAGCTCATCCGCGCTGGGCCCACCGCCGAATTGTTTCCAATATGCTTCCTTGAAGGGATTCAGGCGGGGACCGATGGCCTTTTCATTGACCATCCCGGCGCGCGCTGCCTTCCACCAATCGTCGTAGCTGGCAGCGAGCCGTTTTATTACGTCGGGGTGCTGTGCCGCCACATCCGTCTTCTCGCTGGGATCGGCATCGAGATCGAATAACTCCCAAGCCGGGGCGGTATCGCCGCGGATCGAAACCAGGTGCCAGCGAGGCGTGCGCACGGCGCAATTGGTGAACTTGGCCGCGTCCGGGTCGGAGAACCGCGCCCACCGCCCGACGTGGGTGAAGAGCGTTCGCTCGGGCCACTCGGCACTGGTGCGAGTGAGCAGGGGAACAAGGCTGCGTCCCTCGACCTGCTGCGCGATCGATCCCCGCAGCGGCACTCCGGCAAGCTCGGCGAGGGTCGGAAAGAAATCGATGTGGGCAGACAGGGCTTTTACGTCCGCGGGCTGGAAGCGGCCGGGCCAGCGCCAGAATGAAGACGACCGCGTGCCGCCGAGCCACGGGGTGCCTTTCTGTCCGCGCATCTCGGCATTGAACACGCGCACGCCCCCGGTGCCGCCATTGTCATTGAAAAAAATAACCAAGGTGTCGCGCTCCAGCCCGGTGGCGCGGAGATGATCAAGCAGTCGCCCGATATTGTCGTCGATGTTGGCCACCATCCCGAAGTATTTCGCGGTCGCAGCGTCGGGGACCTTCCCCGTGTAGCGGGCCTCGTCCTCTGGCCGCACCTGTAGTGGCGCGTGCGGCGCATTCGGCGTGATGGTGGCAAAGAAAGGTTGTTTGCCCTTCACCGAGTCGATCCAGCGCAGGGCCTGCGCAAAGAAGACGTCGGTGCAGTACCCGCGCGTTTTCACGAATTTCCCATTGTGGCGGATCGCGGGATCGAAATAGGTGTTGTCCGGCGCATCTCCGCAGGATCCGGGGTAAATCTGGCCGATGCCGCCGCCGCCGTGGATGAACACCTCATCGTAGCCGCGGCGTTCCGGCTGGTACTCCGCCTCGTCCCCCAGGTGCCATTTGCCAAAAATTCCGTTGGTGTAGCCGGCGCCCTTGAGGACTTGGGCAATCGTGGTCGCCTTGAGCGTCAAACGCTCGCGCTCGAAAATGGTGTGAGTGATCCCGTTTTTGAATTCATGCCGGCCGGTGGCGAGCGCGCTACGGGTGGGCGCGCAGGTGGGGCTGACATGAAAGTCGACGAA
>JBKJRG010000491.1:0-2902 GCA_046594805.1 Opitutaceae bacterium
CCGGTTACGCCCTGCGGTTCACCGGTGAACAGCGCCAGCATGGTCTGCCCGCGATCGCACGTGAGCATGACGGGACCGGACTTCGCCCAGTCCGCATGCTCCGGCATCGGCGCAAAATTCAGCCACTCGCCATACCAGGCGACCGCTTTTTCGCGGTCGGGCACCAGCAGTTCCACGTGATCGGTGGTCATCGGCGTGAACAAAAAACGCTCCACCCGCTCAGGTGGACCCGCTCACCGCCCGGGGAGCGCCTGCGGCACGGGCAATTCGCGCAGCGAGGCGATCGCCTCCGCGATCGGCAATTCCACGCGGCAGCGATCGAGGAAGTAACTCACATTTTCAAAACCGAGCTCGTCGAGCATCCGCAGCGCCTGCTCATAACGATCCCCCACGCGCCCGGGCCGGTGGGCATCGGCGCCAATCACCACGGGGATTCCGCGTTCGCGCATGAGCGTGAGTATCCGCGGGCCGGGGTTCATCTCGGGCAGGGCCTTGTTCAGCCCGCTGGTGTTCAGCTCCATCGCGACGCCCGTCGCCGCAATCCGATCCAGTGCCCGCACGATAAAGGGCTCAATCCGCGCAAAATTCCATTCTTTCGGCGCCTCGTTCTTCACCAGGTCCGGATGCGCCAGAGTGTCGAAGAGGCCCGTCTCCGCCGCCTCCGCCAGATGCTGGAAATAAACCTGCTGGTAGGCGAAGGCATCGCCGTTGAAAAACCGGTTCTTGTAGTGCGGCACCTGCATGTGCACGGAGCCGAGCACATGATGCAGCGGCACGCGTTGATGCAGTTTTTCCACCCAGCCTTCCAGGCCCGGCATGTAGTCGCTTTCGATCCCGAGCCGCACGTCGACCCGGCCGGCAAATTCCGCGCGGGCCGCGGCCACGAGCGCAACATAGGATTCAAACTGTTCCGGCGCCATCCGGTGCTCGATGCCCAGGCCGTCGGGCAGCGGGCAATGGCACGTCACGATGATGCCTTTCAATCCGCGCTGCTCCGCCACCGCCGCATACTCGGAGGGCGTCCCCGTGGCATGCTTGCACAGCGGGGTGTGGCAGTGGGACTCGTAGAGCAGCGGGGCCGGCAGGTCGTCCATTCGCAGGTCAGAAGAACGTGTAGTATTTCCCCGCGGCGAGCCGCGAGATGAGCAGCGCCAGCTCCAGCGCGTGGTAGTCGCCCCACATCGAGGACTCGCCGCACGGGACCTTGCGGCCCGGCGGAATATGATCCCAGCCGTTGGGCCGGTGGTAGACGCTGTGCAGCAGGAGCCCCTGGTGCTTCCGGTCGGTCGAGAGGTAGGGCTCGTCGAAAAGCGTGTCCGCAATCGTCAGGCCCGCCTGGAAATATTTTTTGCCCGCCGCCTTCTGCCCGCGGTCCGCGAGATAGTGGCCGAGGCGGATCAGCCCTTGCGCGGTAATCGCGGCCGCGGAACTGTCCACCGGCTCGTACGCGTTGAAGGGATCCGCGTCGCGCTTGGTGAAGTTTCCCAGCCGGTGCGTGTGCAGGGCCATGCTGTCCCAATAGGGGACGCCATCTCGGGCCGAGTAACCGTCGATGTAATAGTCGCTCGCCGCCTGCGCGGTGGCGAGGAACAGGTCGGTCACGGCCCGGCGGCCGCCGACGGCATCCAGGTCGGAACCCTTCACCGTATCCAGGAATTCGAGCTGCTCCGCATAGCCGCAGATGACCCACGCGGCGCCGCGCGTCCACGTCGTGAACGGCGAGTACCCCTGCTGCGAGCTCGGGCAGCGGAACTGGCCGTCGTTGCGGTTGAACACGCTCTCGTGCGCCACCCGGCCGCGGACGTCGTAGCTGTCGCGGCCCTGGCCGAAGAACACGTTGAACCGCGCCGTCGTGGCGGAGTGCTCGATCGCGCGATGGAGCAGGTTGATCGGCTTGTCGCCCTCGCCCATCAGCACGTGGCCGAGTTGGTGGGCGACCACCAGGGCGCGCATCGAGCGCATGGTGTCGGCGAAGAGCGATTGCGGCCCATTGAACGAATAAATGTAGCCGGCGGGCGCGACTCCGGCCGTCCCGTCGGGCGACCACGGACTTTGGTACGCCGTCGTCGCATGGCGCGCCGCCTGCACCGCTCCCGAGGCTTTGATCGCCAGCTCGGTGAAATTGAGCTCGTCCTGGTTGTGCGGAATTTTTCCCTCGAGCATCAGCCGGCGCAGATTGCCGTAGGTGGAGATGTTGTTGAAGCCGTGGTCGTGCACGCCGACGTGCGATACATGCGACGCCATGTACTTGACGGTTTTCGCGCGACCCAGCTTGAGCATGGCCGTGTCGCCGGTCGCGTCATACTGCAGGAAGGCCATGCCGAACTGGAAGCCCTGGGTCCACTCGGTCCAGCCGCGCGAAGTGTACTTTCCCTTGACGGTGAAGACGGGGGTGCCGTTGGCGGAATCCCAGGCGGCGTCCACCGCGCGGATTTTTTGACCCGCGAGCTCGAACACGCGGGAGACTTTTTTCGAGAGCTTGGCCGGAGTGAGCTGGGCGTCGATTTTCATGGGATAAGCGCGCTGACGTTGCCGCCTGGCGCGGGGTGAAACAAGGGAGAAAACGGGCGGGGCGCGGAAGCCGGCGGAGGCTTGCCCCGGGGGGGCGCGCGGGGGAGAGTGGCACCATGCCCGTGTATCTGGAAAGTTTCCTGAAGGCCTTCATCCCGCTGTTTGTCGCGATTGACCCGATCGGGCTGGCGGCGGTGTTCCTGGCGATGGGCGCGGGGGTGCCGGTGGCGCGGCGGAAGAAGATTGCCAACCAGGCGGCGTGGACCGGCGGACTGGTGGCGCTGCTGTTCCTCTTCCTGGGTCAGACCATTTTTGCGGCGCTCGGCATCACCGTGAGCGATTTCCAGATCGCGGGCGGTCTCATCCTTTTCATCCTCGCGGCGCGGGATCT
>JBKJRG010000499.1:0-3241 GCA_046594805.1 Opitutaceae bacterium
GCTCGTGGCACCGGGGATCACTGAACCGTTGAGCAACCATTGATAGGTCGGCGCGGGAGAACCCGTCGCAGTGACGGTGAACGTGGTGGCCTGGCCCGTGCTGACCGCGCGAGCCGCCGGGTGCGTCGCGATCGCCGGCATTCCATTAACGGTGAGCGCGACCGCAGCGGTGGTCTGGCTGCCATAGCTGTTCGTGACCGTGACCTTGTAGTTGCCCCCGTGTGACGGCTGGACACCAGCGATGACGTAGTTGCTGCTCGTGGCGCCCACGATCGTGATTTCATTCCAGAACCACTGGTAACTCAGCGGTGCGCTGCCGGTGGCCGCCACGGTGAACGTCACGCTGCCCCCGGCGGACGCGGTCTGCGCCTGCGGGGTGGTGGTGAAAGCCGGCAGATCCGCGGCGAGCTGGAGCGCCGCCGCGGCATTCAGCCGGCCGCCGGTCACACAGCGTCCCGTGAGGGACGGAAGCCGATCCGCCGAGTCGAGGATCCACCGTTTCATGTCCGCCGGCGTGGCGTTGGGCCGCAGCGCCAGGAGGAGCGCCGCCACGCCTGTCACGTGTGGCGCCGCCATCGAGGTGCCATAAAAGTAGGAGTAACTGCCGTTGGACACCCGCACGGTGCTTAGGATGTTCGAGCCCGGCGCCGCCAAGTGCACCCGCGTTGCGCCATAATTGGAGGGATTGAAGCCGGCGTTCAGGATGTCCGTGTTGGTGGTGTTGGCCACGGCGATGATATTGGAGTTGGTATGCGAGCTGGGGTAGTTGGGCGTGACGTCATTGTTCGTCCCCAAGTTGCCGGCCGAGATGACGAGGAGGATCCCGGCGTTCTCCGCCGCCTGCACGGCTTCGGCCATCGCCGAGCTGAACGGAAATCCCGCGAGCGAGAGATTCATCACGCGGGCGCCCTTCCCGCGGGCGTAATGGACCCCCGCAATCATGTTCGTGGTCAGGCCAACATTGGAGGAGTTGAGGATCTTCACCGGCAGCAGCCGCACGTTCCAGGTGACCCCGGCAATCCCGGTGCCATTGTTGCCCCGCGCCCCGATGGTGCCGGCGACGTGCGAACCGTGATCGTGATCGTCCGTGGGATCGTTGTCGTTGTTCGCGAAGTCCCAGCCCCGAAAGTCGTCGATGAAACCGTTGCCATCCTCATCGATGCCATTGCCGGCGATTTCGACCGAATCCCGATAGGCATTATCGACGAGGTCGGGATGGGTTAAATCGAGACCCGAATCGAGCACGGCGACAATCACGGCCGGGCTGGAAGTGACCCGGTCCCATGCCGTCGTCATGCGAATATCCGCGCCCGCGACGCCCGCAAATTGCCCGGTGTTCCGCAGCGCAAATTGATTCCCGAATTGGGCATCGTTGGGCACCGCGCCGCCCGCGCCGACCCCGTTGCCCTCCACCGCCTGGACGACTTCGCCTAGCTGCGCCAACGCTGCCAGCGCCCGCGGCAACGTATCGAGATCCGGCTCTGGGAATCGGGCCACCCAAAGGGACGAGCCCGGCACGGGCTTCCAGGAAACCGCGCCCGCGGCGCTCAGCGCCGCGGCGAAGGCCGCGGGGGATGCTCCTTTTTTCGGCGTGACGATGACTTCGCCTGCCACAAAAGCCTCGCGCAGCAGCACGGTCTCAATCGGGTCGGCTGGCCCGCGCCTTACGCGCTCGCTGACGCGGAGCCGGCCCAGCTCGGTGCCGCCGTCGAGCAGCCACACCCGCTCCCGCTCGCCCGCGGCATTCGGCGAACCCTCGCGTTGCTGGAGCACCTGAAGCTGGCGGGAAAAGAGTTCGTAACGGCGCGGGCTGGAAACGGCCGGCAGGTCAGAGCGAGCCGGAGGTGGCACCGCCGTGCCCTGCATCGATTTGGTTTCCGGCCCCGCACGAACCGCCGCGACCGCGCGCTCGCCGTTGCCCGCGCGACGGTTGAACAACAGCGCGAGCGCGACCAGAGCCACCAAGGCCGCCATCACAATGGCAACCCGCCGTTTCATGCGGCACCGGACATGGGGAGCGAAGCGGAAAACACTCGCGAATCCCCAAGACGGAAGGGCCGGGAATGTCGAAACAAAAGGCTCCCGCGCCAACCGCAGCTACGCGCTGGCTCAACCCTTGAACGCCCGGATCGCGTAGCCCGCCTGCTTGAGCTCAGTGCGCAACCGCTGGGCATACGCCACGGGATCCGGCCCGTCGCCATGCACACAAATCGTGTCGGCTTGGACGGAGATGTCGGTGCCGCCAACAGTGCGGACCACCCCTTCGCGCAACATGCGCAGTGCCTGCGTCACGGCGACCTCCTTGTCCTGAATGATGGCATTCGGCTGCGACCGGGGCGTCAGGCTGCCGTCCGGCTGATACGTGCGATCCGCAAATGCCTCTTCCGCCACCCGCAAACCCCGCGAGCGCGCCGTCCGGGCCAGCTGGCTTCCCGCCAGTGCATAGATGATTAAGTCGGGCCAAAGCCGACCGAGCTCTGCCACCACCGAGTCCGCGAGCTGCGGATCGCGGCAGACCTGGTGGTAGAGCGCCCCGTGCAGCTTCACATGGTGCAGCCGTTCCGCGGCGATCTCGTAGAGCTGCTCGATCTGGATCAACACCAGTCGCGCCGCCTCGCTTGGATCGATCGCACGCTCGGCCCGGCCGAAATCCTCGAGATCGAAGTAACCCGGGTGCGCGCCGATCGCCACGCGGCGCTTGTCGGCCAGTTCCACCGCCTCGATCATTGTCTCGAGGTTTCCGGCATGGGCGCCGCAGGCGATGTTCGCCGAAGTGATGAGCGGCATCAGCGCGGCATCATGGCCGGCGCCTTCGCCGAGGTCGCAATTGAGGTCGATGATTCGTGGCACGTCAGCGGAGTTTCTGGGCGAGGCCCTCTCGCAACATCGCGAGAGCCCGCTCACGTGCAAGCGCAAGTTGGTGCGCCTCCGCGAGCGTCACTTCCTGAAACCGCACCGCGTCGCCCGGTCGGAGCTGCGCCACCGCAGGCAAATCGACGGCAATGACGTGCGCCGCCTGCGGATAGCCGCCGATGGTCGGCGCTTCCGCCAGGAGCACGATCGGCTGACCGTCCGGCGGAATTTGCACCGTTCCTGGCGCCACGGCGGTGGAGAGCAATTCGCGCCGGCTCTGCCGGACCAAGGGTTCTCCCTGCAAGCGCACGCCCATCCGGTCCGATTGCGCGGTGACCGTAAATTCGCCCGCACCGAGCGCCGGGCCAAATTCAGCGGCCTGCGCGCC
>JBKJRG010000762.1:0-11162 GCA_046594805.1 Opitutaceae bacterium
CCGTGGAAGGACAAAATCAAGCGCTTCATCTCGGTCGATGGCGGCAACATCGACATCGTGACCAATTCCGGACTCGGGAGCCTGCGCTACAAGGTCACGTTCAAGGGACCGGGCGGCCACAGTTGGGGCGCGTTCGGGACGGTCAGCCCGGCATTCGCGATGGGCGATGCGATGGCGCGGCTGGGCCAGCTGAAGGTGTCGAAGAATCCGAAAGTGAGTTACAACGTCGGGATCGTCTCTGGCGGGACTTCGGTGAACTCGATCCCCTTCGAGACGGCGATGGAGATTGATCTGCGCGCAGTGTCGCCGGCGGCGCTCAAGGAAATCGATGCGCAGATCAAGAGGCTCGTGGCCGAGGCCGTGGAGACGGAGAACAACACACGCTCGACTGCGAACGGAAAAATCACCGGGGAGTTCAAGTTGATCGGCGAGCGTCCGGCCGGGACTACCCCGCCCGATTCGCCGGCGGCCCGGCAAATCGCGGCGACCCTGCGCGTCTTCGACAAAGTGCCGGTCTGGGAAACCAGCAGCACCGATGCCAACATCCCGATCAGCCTCGGGATCCCCGCATTTGCCATCGGGAGGAATTCAGGCGGCAAGGGCGGTCGCGGCCACTCGCTCGACGAATGGACCGACGTGGAAAAAACGCAGGCCGTGAAGGATTTTGCCGTGACGGCCGCGTTGATTCTCGGCCTCGCGGAGCTGCCCTGAGGACGGATTAATTCACGGCGACGTAATTTGACAATCGTGGCGGTGGGGCCGTTTCTCCGAAACGGCCTGGGTTCCAACTCGCGATTCGCCCTTCAACTCAGGCCGGCTCGGAGAGCCAGCCCCACCTCAAATTAACTCTTTGGCGCGGGCGGCCGTGGTGCTGGGATGGCCGGGCGGGGTACCATGCTGGCGAGCCAGCTGCCGCCGTATTGTTTATAGGCTTCGACGGCGTTGGGGCTGCCCAGCAGCGGGGTTACTTTCGCGACTGCCTCTTTTTGCAGCGCGGTCACTTGCTCGGTAATGGCCTCGCGGGTGCTCCCCGGGCTGCCGCGATAAAGATCATTCCGACGCTGCTCGAATTCCTTCTGGATCGCAAAGAGCTGGTTCGTCGTCGCCGGCGGCAATTCCAGCCGGGCGACCAGCTGGCTCGTGCGGCGGTAATTGTAGTCGGTCATCCGTTCATACTCCGCCGCCCGCTCCGGGCCCAGCTGGACCCTGATTTGTTCCGTCAGGAGCTTCTGCGCATCGCGCCGGGCGATCGCGTTCGGATCGGACGACAGTACGAGTCCGCCTTCCGAATTGAATCGATCATTGAACGGCGCGCGCAGCTGGTAGAGGGCGCGAAACTCCTGCTCGGTGGGATTGAAGGCGCTGAGTTCCTCGCGCAGCGTAGAGGCTGTGTTGCTCGCCCGCAGGTTGTATTCGAGCAGCTCGGCCGGCGACAGCACCCGGGCGAGCGCCTCGTGCTGCTCCTTGTCGAGCGCCGTCATCTTGGCCCGATCCGTCATGCTATTGAAGCCCGCGGCGAAGAGATCCGACCTTTGCTCCGCATGCTCGCGCTGCAGCTGACGGATTTGCTCCGCTTTATCCGCGGGAAGGTAACTGAGGTCCCGGTTGCGATAGAGGCGGGTTAAGGGATCATCGCTCTCGGCTTCGGCGCCCAGGAGGGTGCGCATTATTTTTTCCTGCTCGCGACCGAGTTGCACCAGCGCCGCCTGTATTTTGGGGTCGCGCATGCCATCCTTCCAGTAGGGCAACTGGTCGCTGGCCCCTGCGATGGCCTTCCGGCGGGCGGCGAAAGTTTCGCTCAATTGGGCGGCGAGGACAGCGCGGACCATGTCGGGTGGAAAACCGGCGGCCCGCAATTGCTCGACGAATGCCGGCAGGGCCTCGGGCTGGAGGGCGGACCAGGCCTCCGCGGTGACGGGATCGGCCTGGACCGCACGCGGTGCGACGCGCGCGGTGCGTTGCACCGGCTGGTCCGCTTTGGGGCGAACGAGGAACCAGGCGAAGGTCGCGTTGAGGGCAAGCGACAGGGTGAGGAGCAGGATGAGCGGCGTTTTCATGGGACCTCAGTTCCGGGGCGGCGGCGGTGGCGTAGCAGTGGAGCTGTCGGTGCGAAACATCAGCGTGGTGGACGGCGGGGGCCCGGTGGGTGAGCTGATGGAGCGAAACATCGTCGTGGTGCCCTCGAAGGTCACCACGGATCCAATTTCGATCGCCTTGAGCCACGACGCGGACTGGGCGTAGGCCTGACCGCCCGTGGCTCCGAGCGTGGCGACGAGCTGCAGCGCCGTGTTCTGCGCCAGCGTCTTGAGCGCGGCGCGCTTATCCTCGTTCGACAGGTTATGGTTGCTGCCGATGCGGGCGGATTCTTCAGAGGTGGTCGTGCGCAACTCGTAGGCGCGCACCGCGGCGCTGGCCGGAAGGTTTTCCCGCTGCGCAATTTGGACGAGCTGCTGGAATTCGTAGTTGGAGGCGCGCAGGAATTCATTGGCCCGCGTATCCCCCAGCGCCGCCTTCAACTGCGCCTCCATTTTCGTGGTGGCTTCGCGCCGGAGCTGCATCTGGTCGGAGCCCGAAGTCATGCGCTCCGGATAGAGAATCGCGGCGAAAGGCTGCTGCGCCGCAAAAATGGCGCGGAACTCGGCCTCGGTCGCGTCCATCAGGGTAAGCGCGGCGCGAATCCGCATCGTAATCGGCGAGGTGCGCATCTCGTAGTCGGCGAATTCGGCCGGGGTCAGGATGGCGGCGAGGTCCGCTCTTTTTTCCCGTTCCAGCAGCGCAATTTTCTCCCGGTCTTCCGGCAGCGTGATCCCTTGTGTCGCCGCCCGCACTTGGGAGAGCATCTCGGCATAGTCCTCGTTGATCCGCTCGATCGCATCGATCTTGGACTTCGGGAGATCGCCGAACTGCCGGCGCTGGGCGGCGGTGGCATCGCCGCTGTAGGCAAAGGTGTCAGGCCCGAGCAACTCGCGCAGGAGGCGGGCGCGTTCGCGGTAAATCTGCTGGCGCTCCTCCATCAGCTTGGGGTTGTTCATCGAGTTCATGGGAGCCGGCCGCCAGAACGGGGTGTCCTCGACCGTGCGCACGAGCGCATTCATCCGATCCGCGAATCGTTTCTGGATCTGCGCGCCGACGATGGCCCGGATGGCGGCCGCGGGAAAACCCGCCGCGCGCAGCCGCGCGATCAGGGTGCCGAGATCGTCGGATTGCAGTGCGTCCCACAACCGCGGCCCGGAATGAGTCCGCGTGCTGGTGGAGGAGGCAGCGCGGGGGTTGGAAGCGGCAGCGGCGCCCGGGTTCGCCGGGGAAACATCGGCCGGCGAGCCGCTCGCACGGAAGAAGTTTCGCACGGACGCAGGAGCCAGCGAGGGCTTGATGACAACCGCCACGACCGCGGCGGCGTTGGCAAGGAGCGAGGCGGCGAGCAGGACTACGGGCAGCTTCATGGGGCAGGGAGGACAACACGGACCGGCCGGAGCGCGCCGGGGCGATTGCGGGCTGGGTACGACCAAGGACGATTACGATGGTGCCGTCGATACGCTCGTCCCGTTTTTTTGGGGGGAGGGGGTGGGTTCCGGCTCCGGATTGGCGTCGAAGGGCGCGAATGATTCCCCGCGTGATTTGGCGCGCCGGCCGAGGGCGTCATAGGTCGCGTACTTGTAGAGCTCGCCGAGCGTCGGGTAATTGAAGCACGTCTCGATGAACAGATCCGCGGTTGAGCCGGCGTGCAGCGCCACGAGCCCGATGTGGATCAGCTCGCTGGCCTGCTCGCCGATCGCGTGCACGCCGACGAGCTTCATGGTGTCGGCCGCAAAGAGCAGTTTCAGAAATCCGCTCTTCGCGCCGATGATCTGGCCGCGGGCGTTCGCCTCGTAGTGCGCTATGCCGGAGAAGTACGCCGCACCTTTCCTGGTCAACGATTCCTCGGTCTCCCCCGCCATCGAACACTCGGGGATGGTGTAGATGCCATAGGGGAGGATGGCGGTGACGCGCGTTTTGTATTTCAGGTCAAAGGCGTGCACCATCGCGACGCGGGCCTGCTCCATCGAAGTCGCGGCGAGCGCGGGAAAACCAATCACGTCTCCGACCGCGTAGATGTGCGGCACCGTGGTCTGATAGCTGGCATTGACGTCGAGCAGGCCGCGTTTCGCCGCGGTGAGCCCGGCGGCGGCGAGGTTGAGTGTGTCGGTGTTGCCGCTGCGGCCGGCGGCAACGAGGAAGGTGTCAGCCGAAACCTTGGCGCCGGAAGCGAGCGTGGCGGTGATCTGTGCCGGCGTTGCGGTGACGGCGGTGACGGTTTCGTTGAAGCGCAGGTCGACGCCCATCTCGACCATGCTGCGGGTGAGCAACTGCGCGACCTCGGGATCGAGGAAGGCCAGCAGCCGATCGCGACCCTCGAGCAGGGTGACCTTGATGCCCAGCGCGGCGAACATGCAGGCATACTCGCATCCGATGACGCCGGCGCCAATGACGAGCATCTCCCGCGGGATGTCGTGGAGGTTGAGGACGGTGTCGGAATCGTAGACCCGCGTGTCGTGAAACGGAAAAACGGTTGGCCGGAACGGGTGGGAGCCCGTCGCAATCAGCACATGGCTGCCCGAAAGGGTGACCGGGGTGGCATCACGATTCTCGAGCTGGATGGTGTGAGCGTCGGCGAACGAGGCGTGGCCCTTGAAGAGATCGATTTTGTGCCGGCGGAGGTTGGCGATGATCCGCAGGTGTTCGGTGTGCTGGACCTGGCGCTCGCGGTAGAGGAAATCGCGCGCGGTGACCTTGTCCTTGAGCGCCATCTTCACGCCGTAGAGTCCACGCTGGCGGAAGCCGGAGAGGTAGAGCGCAGTTTCGCGCAGCGTCTTCGAAGGCAGCGTGCCGGTGTTGGCGGCGGCGCCGCCGAGGACGGGCTCGCGCTCGATCAGAGCGACCTTTTTGCCAAAATACGCGGCTTGGGCCGCGCCTTTTTCGCCGGCGGGACCGGATCCGATCACAATGAGATCGTAGTGGCTGGGGGGCATGGCGACGCGGCAGCTGGAGTGCGCGACGGGGGTGGCCGGGACTATGGCGCGGAGAAGGGGGAAGTAAACGCCGCAGATTCGAGGCAGTGGGAGACGCGGTGAGGGCGCCAAACCTCGATCTTCGTCACAGAGATCACGGAGGCGGCACAGAGGTCCAAGCGCGGCGAAGCCGCAACCAAACTCCAACCTCAATCCCTTTTACAGAAGGCAACGAAGGAAACAAAGAGCGCGGACACTTCCGAGTCTTTGTTCTCTACTGTAAAATTCAGAGGTCGAATCCTCGACGCCCTGACTTGGCCTTGCTCCGTGCGCTCCGTGGCTCGGCTCCGTGACCTCTGTGACCCGGATCGATGATAGGGCTACACGTCAGGAGGGAGCCGCCAATTCACTTGGCGCGCTGCGCTGCGCCGCCCACGCTACGCGGTTTCGTGGCATGAAGCCGGACAAAACCAACCGTTCACCGCAGCACGCGCGCGCGCTTTTGATGCTGCTGCTCGCCTGCTTTTTCTGGGGATTGAGTTTTCCCGTGGTGAAGGCGATCGGGCAGCTGCAGATGCAGCTTTTGCCGGAGGCGGGGACGTGGTTTTCCGCGATCTACTCAATCGCGCCGCGGTTTTTGCTGGCGACCTTGCTCCTCATTGCGTGGCGTCCGCGGGGCTGCTGGGAGTTTACGCGGGGCGAGTTGAAACAGGGCCTGGTGATGTCGCTGTTCGCCTCGGCGGGCATGCTCTTCCAGAACGATGCGCTCCAGTTCACCGCGGCGAGCACGTCGGCGTTTCTCACCCAGTTTTATGCGATCCTGATCCCGGTGTGGCTGGCGTTCCGCCACCGGCAAAATCCGGGCTGGCTCGTGTGGCTGTGTTGCCTGCTGGTGCTCGCCGGGGTGGCAATTCTCGGCGGTTTTGACTGGGCCACCCTGCGGTTCGGCCGGGGCGAATGGGAGACCCTGCTCTGCTCGCTGTTTTTCATGGGGCAGATTCTCTGGCTGGAAAAAAAGGAGTTCGCCGCCAACCGGCCCGCCAAAATCACGCTGATCATGTTCGTGGTGCAGGCCGTGGTGTTCTGGGGCCTGGCCGCAGTGACCGCGCCCTATGCGGGTGCGCTGATCGTGCCGTGGACCTCGGCGGGATGGCTCGGTCTGACGCTGGTGCTCACCGTCTTTTGCACCATCGGTGCGTATTCGCTGATGAATGCGTGGCAGCCGAAAATTTCCGCCACCGAGGCGGGCCTGATTTATTGCATGGAGCCGATCTTCGGCTCCGTCATGGCGTGTTTTCTCCCGGCGCTTATCTCCGTCTGGATTGGAATCAACTATCCGAACGAGACCGCCACCTGGACGCTGCTGGTCGGCGGTGGATTGGTCACGCTCGCGAATATTCTCCTGCAACTGAAGCCGCCGGCGAAAGAGTAGGGGAAGACAACCGGTCGCAGAGGAGCGTGGCCGCGAGCGTGAGCGAGTGGTGGCTTGCGCGCCTGTGGCGTGTCCGCCACTCGCTCACGCTCGTGGCTACTAGAACGTCAGGCTCAACGCGGCGGTGTGGGTGCGGGAACGGAATTGGACGGCGGAGGGGTGCCGGAAGGCGGCGTTGTTGGGTGACCGCCCGTAACGACCGAAATGACCTGCCGGTTCTCGACGGCCTGCGCCGAAGTCGTCGCCAAAGGCGGCCATCATCGCGTCCGACAGTTCACGCCGGGCCAAGAGCGCTTCCTCGCGGTTGCCCGAGCCGGGTCCCCGATTGCGCCACCATCTCCCATCGGGGGAGGGCGATTGCGTCGCGCGCATCCGCTCGCCGAAGCGTTGGAACGCCCGGCGGAGCAGCAGCTGGCGCACGGCATCCGCCGGCAGTCCGGCCGCTTCGAGTGCGGATGCATCGCCGGACGCGAGCGCAGCGCGCAGGGCGTTGGACGAGGGGTCGGAACTGGAGGACCGTTTCGAGACGGTACTGGTACGCGCAAGGGCCGTCGCGTCGGGGGGAGACGCGCGCCGCGCCAAGGTGAGGGCCAGCGCGAGGTTGGCGACCAGCGAGAGGGTAAGGAGAACGGGAGTGAATTTCACGGGTGGAGGGAGATGCGCAACGGGGGACGCAGGGGAAAGCGTCACGGTGACCGCAGTTTGTCTTTGAGAATGGAGGGGCAAAAAAGCCACCCCATCGCATGTGCTTCCAGCGACGCCGGGGCCCGGTGGAGCGGACGTTACGTCGTGAGGTAAGCTTCGCATTTGCGCGCGCGGGCCGGTGGCGCACACTACCCCCGCACATGATTCTCTCCGTTGGCTGCACGCTCGGTTATCAGGTCGCCACGCCGAACTCGGCTTTCACGTTCAATGTCCTCGCCAACACCGATGCCCATCAGCGCATCCTGAGCGAGAGCATCACGCCTGTGCCCGAGGTGCCGACGGAGATTGTGGCGAGCACGACGGGCGTCCGGGTGCTCCGCTGCGAGGTGCCGGCCGGCCCGTTCGAGCTGCGCTATTCTGCCACGGTGGCAGTCGACCGGCCGCCGTTGCCGCCGGTGGTGAAGCCCGATCTTCCTGGTCGGCTCCCGCTCAGCATCCTGACCCATACGCTGCCGAGCCGTTATTGCGAAAGCGATCGGTTCGGTCCGCTGGCGTGGGAGATGTTTGGCAAATCCGAGGATCGGGCCGAGCAGGTCCGCGCCATCTGCCGCTGGATCGATGAGAACATGGCCTACACGCCGGGCGCGACCGATTCGGGCAGCTCCGCGTGGGACGTGTGGCAGACGCGCAAGGGCGTGTGCCGGGATTACACTCACCTGGCGGTCGCGTTTTGCCGCGCCCTGACAATTCCGGCGAGATATGTGGGTGGGTATGCGGTCGGCCTGAGGCCGATGGATTTCCACGCGTGTTTCGAGGCGTACTTGGGCGGCGATTGGCGGCTCTTCGATCCGACGGACGATATTGCGCCGGAAAAGGTCGTGGTCATTTCGCGCGGCCGCGACGCGGCGAGCGCGGCGCTCTCGACGATCTTCGGAAAGATCTCCGCGGCGCACGTCAAAGTGACGTGTGAAGTGGCGCCGTCCCCGGAGGGGGAAGTGACGCGCGCGGCGTCGTAGGAGACCTTGCTGAAACCTGTTGGTCAGCGCCAATCTTCACCACAGAGACACAAAAACACAGAGGGGCTGGAGGACACGCCTCAGTCTCTGTGCGCTCTGTGTCTTTGTGGTGAAAAAGGATTGTCTGCCTTTTTCCGCTGCCACGCTGGCGGCGCTTGGAAAAGCGCCGTTCCCTTACTGCGCCGGCGCCATCCGCGAGATCCGATCCGGCAGCAGGATGTAGAGGGCTCCGTCGGGGCCCGTGATCACGTGCCGGATCCGGCCGAGGTCCTTGAAGAGGACTTCCTGCGCGACCACTTTTCCGTCCTTGAGCTCGATGCGGCGCAGCTCCTGGGCGGCCAATGTCGCCATGAACAGCTGGTTCTTCCACTTCGGGAATTTGTCGCCGGTGTAGAAATTGATTCCGCACACCGCGATGGACGGGGTCCAATAGACGAGCGGCTGTTCCATCCCCTCCTTGGCGGTGAGGTCGGTCATGGCCGAGCCGTCGTAATTCATTCCGTAGGTGATGACGGGCCAGCCGTAGTTTTTGCCCTTGGCCACCAGGTTCAGTTCATCGCCGCCGCGCGGACCGTGTTCCGCATCGAAGAGCTGGCCGGTGACGGGGTGAAAGGCGAGCCCTTGGGGATTGCGATGCCCGAGGCTCCAGACGGTGCGCGCCTTGGGATCCTTGGCGAAAGGATTGTCCTCGGGGATGCCACCGTCCGCCAGGACGCGGTGAATCTTGCCCATCGGCACGGCGAGGTTCTGCGCATTGTCGCCCTTGCCGCGGTCGCCGATGCTGAAATAGAGATGGCGCCCATCGCGATCAAAGGCGAGCCGTCCGCCGAAGTGCGGTCCGCCCACCTTCGGGTAAACCTCGAGCGGGGCCTGGAAGATCGCCTGCTGCTCCACCAGCGCGCCGTCGCGAAGCTTGCCGCGGATGACCTTGGTCATGGAAACTTTCTGGCCCGCGGCATTCATCGGGGGATCGCTATACGCGAAATACAGCCAGCCGTTCTGCGCGAAGTCCGGATGCGGCACGACATCAAAGAGGCCGGCCTGGCTCGTGTTCTCGATTTCGGGCAGGCCCGTGAGCGGCTCAGCGGCTCGCTTGCCATTTTCGATCACGTAGGCACGTCCGCGTTTCTCCGTCATCACCGCGCGGTTGCCCGGGAGGAATGCCAGTGAATAGGGCTCGGTCACGCCACCGACCCAGGTGGTCAGCTGGTAGTCGTGGAGCTGGCTCTTCGCGGTGACGGACTCGGCGGGCTTGGTGAACGTCATCTGGCCGCGCTTATGCAGCGCGCGCTGCTCGTGCATGTAGATGACCATCGCGCGGATTTCTTTTTCCGGAATGGCCGCGCCCCAGGCGGGCATGCCTTTTTCCGGAAAACCGTTCCGGATGCTTTTTGCCAGGCTTTCGTCATCGCCGCCATGGACCCAGACATCGTCGAGCATGGACGGGGCCTGGCCGCCCTCGAGATTCTTACCGTGGCAATTCGCGCACAATTGCGTGTAGGTCTCGTTGGCTTTTCCGGTGGGTCGGGCGTTTTGGCCGAAGGCGAGCGTAACCGGCAAAAGCGCGGCCAACAGGAGGGACGCGCGGGGAAGGTGGCAATGGGGGGAGCGCATGGGAGCGCCTAACAAAGCGGACTCGCGGACCGGTGCAACTGTGCGCTTCAATTGGTAGTGTCCTATTTTCCCCAATCCCCAAACTCCCACGCATCCTTCCGCTCGGCATGACCATTTTCGAGCAGCGCGTTATTCATAAAGATCTCTTCATCCTGCCGCCCCGCTTTCGACTCTGAACTCTCAGCTCTCAACTTCTCCGGCCCCCCGACAAACACATCCGCCAGGTACCGATCGTATTTGTCCGGCTTCGTCGTGCTGATGATGATCGCGGTGCCGGCGGGGAGCAGCCCATCGACGAACCGTTTCGCCGCCTTGCCCTCCGGGGTGCTGAGTTCGGGTGCGTCGAGTCCGCGGAGCCGGAGCCTTTCGTCGAGCCAGATGCGTGGCGCGACCTCGATCCCGATGATGAGCGTGTCGGCATCGACCACGCGCCGGATCGTGGCGTCGAACGTGAACAGTTCCGCCTTGGTCACGTCAGCCACGCGCGTGATCCGATCGTCGCTTGCCTTGGGCGAGGTCGCAGAGCCGAGCCGGACGACAGCGCCTTTTTCCAGCCGCTTTTGCTGTTCCGGCTCGAGCGCGCGATACAGTTTGAACCCAAGATCGATGGCGAGCCCCTCGACGCCGCGGTCGATGACCAGGTGCAATCCCGGCGTGCCGCGTTTGGGCGTGAGGAGCTTCGCGGGGCGGTGACTCGAAGCGTCGCCGTTCGAGCCGTTGGCACCGTGAGAGGAGGTGGTGGGCTGCGCCGCGGCCAGGAGGCCGATGACGTGCTCTTCCAACTGGCGCGAAGTCCACTGCTGCTTCACGGCCACGCCGGTGAGTGATTTTCGTTCGCGGGGATCCTCGATCCGCATGAGCGCGCAGTAGTGCATCCAGGTCAATTCCGGCAGCGCTGCCGGAATGGGGTAGGAGCGATGAAAATGCAGGCAGCGGTAGAGGACGCGTTCGCTGATGTTCACGTCGGCCTCGAGCCGCAGGATAACAGTGGCGCCATACTCGGCGCGGTCGCGGAACTGCAGCAGGTGTTCATGAATGAGCCGCCCGGTTTCCCAATACGTGCGCAGCCTGGCACCCTCCGCCCGTTGCAGACCCTTCAGCAGGGCACCCTCCACGCCGCGCCGCAGCTCAGCGTAAGTTTTCGGAACGAAGTCGGAATTCAATTCGCGCGCAGCCACGTCTCGGCGGGACACCGGAGGATGGAGCTGAAATCACCCGGATGTCGCGCTGAATCTCCGTCCGGCAATTTCTCCTTTCCGGCTTCCAACTGTTCACGCTTCACTGTGAAGTCATCGCACCGGCACGCGGTCCTGTGCGATTTCCGGCCAAGAATTCAACCAGCTTGTCCTCGCCCCCGCTATCCAACCCCCCGTGTTGCCTCACCTAATTTTCTTACCAATTGCCTCACGTAAGATCTTACTAAGGGAGGGAGCGGAGCTCCCGGTTCGATCCGAAAAGAGATTCTAA
>JBKJRG010000846.1:0-2537 GCA_046594805.1 Opitutaceae bacterium
GAGGTGGGCCACATCTTCAAGCTCGGAACCAAGTATTCCGAAAAGTTCGGCGCGGCCTATACGGACGACCAGAAGCAATCGCATCTCATGGTGATGGGCTCCTATGGCATCGGTATCAGTCGTACGATGCAGGCGGTAATTGAGCATAGTCACGATGCCGACGGCATTGTCTGGCCGTGGAATTGTGCACCGTTCCAAGTGCTCGTGTGCGTGCTTGATCCCCAGTTGCCCGAGGCGATGGATCTTGCCCGCAAACTTGCGCTCGCGGCGGAAGCGGCGGGGGCCGATGTCCTGATCGACGACCGGGCGGAGCGGCCCGGGGTAAAGTTCAAGGATGCCGACCTGGTGGGAATTCCGCTCCGGCTTACGATTGGCGGCAAGGGGCTCAAGGAGGGCATCATCGAGCTGAAGTGGCGTTCGCAGAAGGATGTGGCAAAGGTGCCGCTCGCCGAAGCCGAGTCCCGCGTGGCCGCGGCGGTGTCCGAAGCTGCGGCAAAGGCACGTCCTGAATTTGCCAAATCGTAAATGTCGCTTTAGCGAGAAGGACGTCCGATGCCGTTTGTTGCCTCAAATCCGCAGCTCTCGCCCGCTCCGCGCACCGAAACAGAGCTGCGGCTCGAAGGCGTGTGGCGCGTGGTCGTGCTGAACGATCCCGTCAACCTCATGTCCTACGTCGTGCTCGTGTTTAAGAAAGTCTTCGGCTTCGACGAACAGACCGCGCGCGCGCGGATGATGGAGGTTCATGAGCAGGGCCGCTCGGTCGTGTGGAGCGGGCTGCGCGAAAAGGCCGAAGCGTATGTGTTCACCCTCCAGCAATGGCACCTGACGGCGGTACTCGAGCCTGATGAAGCGCATTGAGGTCAAGCTCGCGCTGCCGGTGGTCGCACCGCTGCTCGATGTGATCAAGGAGCTGGCTGACGAGTTGCGCAAAAACCTCGCCGCGCCGCTCGGCCTGCGCGACCTCGATCCCGAATTCAAGGAGTCGTGGGTCGATGAACTGCTCAGCACGCAGAACGAGGAAGTGCGGATGCTGCTCGCGCTGTTCGACGACGATTTTTTCACGGAAGGCGTGGTGGCCTTTGATGAGAACAATGCGGAGGTCATCGTGCGCGCCTGTGCGGCGGTCCGCCTGCGGCTGCGCGAGGTGTTCCTCAAGCCGATGGGCGACGAATTGCTCGAGACGGGGGACGTCAACCTCGAGACGCTCGACGACCGCCTGCGGAAGGCTTTCATGTGTTATCTTTTCCTCGCGACGATCCAGGAACTGATCATCCAGCATCTGGATGACAGCATCCTGGGGACGTAGTCACGCATTAGTAGGGGCGTCGCTTGACGACGCCCGGGGTGCGAGCGTCTCCTGGTGTTCGCGGGCCTCGGCGAGCGACGCCCCTACGAGACCAACGCCCAATCGTGAAGCAGGAAACCAGGAAACCAGGAACGGAGGCCGGGCACTTGCGAACGGAGCATCCAGAATGGGATGAGAGCATCCTGGGAACGTGGGCACGCATGGGTAGGGGCGTCGCTTGACGGCGCCCGCGGGTGCGAGCGTCTCCTGGTGTTCGCGGGCCTCGGCGAGCGACGCCCCTACGATACCAACACTCAATCTTGAAGCAGGAAGCCAGGAAACCAGGCACAGAATCCGGCCTCACGGGTTTTAGATCCTGGTTTCCTGGCTTCCTGCTTAGCTAAATCTTCGCGCCCGCGAGGAGGAAGCGGAGGTAGTAATAGATGTCGTAGAAAAACTCGCCGGTCTTCAGGCCGTGCTTGAGGCGGCGCCAGTAGAACGACGGGTTGGTCAGGACCATCTTCCGGTAGGCGAGCTTGTAGAATTTCTCGATCGTCTCCCAGGAAAGGGTGGGATGCTTGTAGAGCCGCTGCGGATTGTAGACGTTGTACTTGTCCCAATCGAACTGGTTCAGCAGGCCCTTCGACTTGAGCTCGGCGTACATCGGCGTGCCGGGGAACGGGACCGAAATGCTGATCTTGAGCACGTCGGTCTTCAGGTCGCGGCCGAGGGCGATGGTCTTGGCCATCGATTCCTCCGTGTCCTGGAGCAATCGGTGGTGAAGATGTCGTCGACGATGAAGAATTCGCGGAAGCCATGCCGCTTCATAGCCTGTCGCTGCGGAATCGAGACGCAAGTGCCGCCCCCCCCGATGGTACCTGCGGGTATTGCGAAGAGACTTTCATTACCGTTTGACGGAGCAGTCAGGTGACCTAACCTGACCGCGACACCCTGCAGTGTTCGAGGTGCTCCAATAACTGCTCTTTGCCTTAGGACTATTACGGGAGCTAAACCGTCGTGGAAGATGCCAGGCCGTAAATCGGAAGGCAGACGCTGCGGCGGAGGCGCCCACCTTAACAAAAATAGGTTTGAGCCTTTGGACATACGGCACAGGCGGGGTGTCACTTTTCTTTTTCAGCGCGCGAAGCGCGCGCAGGCGTTTCTAAACCCGCCCGCCGGGGCCTGCGTCAGGCCCTTCCGCTCGGGGCGCACGCGTCTCCGTCGTAGGCAGCCAGCTGGCTGGCGCTTCTGC
>JBKJRG010000164.1:0-12601 GCA_046594805.1 Opitutaceae bacterium
CGTCAAGCGACGCCCCTACAACCGACGTCGTCGTCCTGTTTTCAGAACTCCGCGGTTCCCGGCGTCCGCGCAAACGGGATCACGTCGCGGATGTTGGCCACACCGGTGACGAACATCAGCATCCGCTCGAAGCCGAGCCCGAAGCCGGCGTGCGGCACACTGCCGTAACGCCGCAGATCTAGGTACCACCAGTACTCCTTCTCGCTGAGTTTATGCTGCGCCATGTTCTCGCGCAGAATCTCGAGCCGTTCCTCGCGCTGGCTCCCACCGATGATTTCACCGATGCCGGGCACGAGCAAATCCATCGCGCGAACCGTTTTGCCGTCGTCGTTCACCCGCATGTAGAAGGGCTTCAGGGTCCGCGGATAATTGTAGACGGTGACCGGGCACTTGAAGTGCTCCTCGGCCAGGAAGCGCTCGTGTTCGCTCTGCAGGTTGTCGCCCCATTTCACGGGGTGCTCCCACGTCTTCCCGCTTTGGCCGAGAATCTCGATCGCCTCGGTGTAGCTGCACCGCTGGAACGGCCGCTCCAGCACAAAGTCGAGACGGGCGAGCAGTTCCTTGTCGACGTACTTGCTGAAGAACTCGAGGTCCGCGGCGCAGTGCTCCTTCGCGTCGCAAATGAGGTACTTCACGAATTCCTCCGCCAGCGCCATGTCCCCGTCCAAATCGCAAAACGCCATTTCCGGCTCGATCATCCAGAACTCGGCGGCGTGCCGCGACGTGTTGGAGTTCTCCGCCCGAAAGGTCGGGCCAAAGGTGTAGATATTGGAGAGCGCACACGCGAAGATTTCGCCTTCGAGCTGTCCGCTGACGGTGAGGTAGGCTTTCTTCGCAAAGAAATCCTTTTTGAAATCCACGTCGCCCGCCTCGGTCATCGGCGGATGCGAGGGGTCGAGCGTGGTGACGCGAAACAGCTCGCCGGCGCCCTCACAATCGCTGGCCGTGATGATGGGCGTGTGGACGTAGAGGAAGGCCTTCTGCTGGAAAAACTGGTGGACGGCGAAGGCGAGCCGGCTGCGGACGCGGAAGACGGCGCCGAATAGATTCGAGCGCGGGCGGAGGTGCGCGATCTCGCGCAGGAATTCCAGCGTGTGGCCTTTCTTCTGAAGGGGGTAGGTCGCATCCGCTTCGCCGAGCACCTGGAAGGATTCAGCGACGACCTCCCATTGCTGGCCCTGGCCCTTCGAGGGCACGAGTTTGCCGCGCACTTCGATCGATGCCCCGGTGTTCGCCTTCTGGATGTGGACGTAGTCCGGGAGCGCGGCATCCGCGATCACCTGGATGCCGCGCAGCGACGAGCCGTCGTTGAGCTCGATAAACGAGAAGGCCTTGGCGTCGCGCCGCGTGCGGACCCAGCCTTGGAGCAGGATTTCGTCGAGCGGCGCGGTGGCGTTGAGCGCGTCTTTGATCAGGGTGCGTTGCATTGGGTTTTGGCGCTCAACGAAGCGCGGCGCGGCCATGCTGGCAAACTTTGAAACTCCCTGCGCCCACGCCCCGGCGCGATTGTCATCCATTAGATGACAATCCGTCCGTCGCCTGCCCGGCGGCCGACGAGCGCGATTGTCATCTAATGGATGACAACGGGCCGCCGCGGCACACTTCCGCGTTCGTAGTTCCGCCTTCAGGCGGAATCGGCAATCCTTCCGCCTGAAGAGGGACTAAGAACGCTCCTTGAAGTTGAGTTCGGGACGGTGTTCCTCGGGCCTTCTCCGGACTTCACCAAGTCGGGTACGGCTTTTCCCGGGGCCCCGTCCGGCATTTGAACTACCCTCCTATCGGGCAAGGCCGGCGGGACCGACCCCCGCTTCCAAGGGTCTGCTGGACGTATGAATACCAAAATCTTGGTCACACTCGCCGTGATTGGTTCACTTGCGGGTTGTGCCTCTCACCCGGAATCCCACATGGTTTCTGCGCCTCCTCCTCCTCCTCCGCAGCAGCAGGCGCCCGTTTATACCACCTATCCTGCCCAGCCTGCCACCTCCACCGTGGTCACGACGCCGACCGGGACCTATGCGGTTCCGACGGCCGCGGTTCCCGCTTCGTACGTCGTCATGCAGGCTCCCCCGCAAGCCCAGCAGGAAATCCCCACGGCGCGCCCGTCCCGGAATCATGCGTGGATCCCCGGTTACTGGACGTATCGGAACCACCGCTATGAGTGGGCGCCCGGTCACTGGGAGATGCCGCCGCGCAATGGCGCCGTCTGGGTTCCGCCGCGCTGGCAGCCCGAGGGCACTTCGTTCCGGTTCTACGAAGGCCACTGGGATTGAGCCGGGCGCTGTCTCCCAACCTCCTTTCACGGCGCGGATTTTTCCGCGCCGTTTTTTTGGGGGGTCGTAGGCAAGGGCGCCGAGCTCCCAAGCCGCCCATGTAGCCACGAGCGTGAGCGAGTGGATTCGCGTTCCTCCACTCGCTCACGCTCGTGGCTACTTCCAGTCGTTAGCTGGCGAACCGGCTCATGAACGTGTGCACCGGCATCGCTGCGAGTTTCGATCGATCGGCGAACAGCGCCATCAATTCGCCCGCCTTGCCTGCGCCATAGTGAGCCAGGAATGCCGCTTCCGCTTTTTGGTGGAGCACCGGGATCCCTTCCTGGCGCCGACGACGGTGGCCGATGGGATATTCGACGATGACTTTCCCGGTTTTCGTCCCGTCGCGGAAGAAAACCTGCACCGCGTTGGCGATGGAGCGCTTGTCGGGATCGAGGTAGTCGCGCGAGTACTGCTTGTCTTCGGTCACCACCATCGTGGCGCGCAAGGTGTCGATGCGCGGGTCTGCTGCGACTTTGTCTTCGTAGTGTTCCGCGGTGAGCCCGCCAAAGATGAGCCCAATCGCCGTCATGTATTGCAGGCAGTGATCGCGGTCCGCCGGATTGTGCAGCGCCCCGGTCTTGTCGATGATCCGGATGGCCGATTCGTGGGTGGTCAGCTCGATCCGCTCGATCGCGTTCAGCCGGCCGTGGACGGAGGGATGGAGTTTGATCGCGCACTCGACGGCGGTTTGCGCGTGAAACTCTGCCGGGAAGGAAATCTTGAAGAGAATATGCTCCATCACGTAACTGCCGAGCGGGCGCCCCAGCTTCACCGGGTTGCCGCGGAACGAGACGTCCTGGAAACCCCAGGTCCTCGCGCTGAGCGCCGAGGGGTAGCCCATCTCGCCGGTCAGCGCGATGAGCGCGAGCCGGACCGCGCGGCTGGTCGCGTCGCCGGCCGCCCAGGATTTGCGGGAGCCGGTGTTGGGCGCGTGGCGGTACGTGCGCAACGCGGAGCCGTCGAGCCACGCGTGGGAGAGCGCGGCGATGATTTGCTCGCGGCTGCCCCCGAGGAGGGCGGTGGCGACGGCAGTGGAGGCAATGCGCACAAGTAACACATGGTCGAGTCCTACGCGGTTGAATGAGTTTTCCAGGGCGAGAATACCCTGGATTTCATGGGCCTTCACCATGGCGACGAGGACGTCGCGCATGGCAATTGCGGATTTCGGATTTCGGATTGCGGATTGAAAGGCGGCCGGCGTCGCGTCGGCGGCCTGATGTCGGGAGAGCCAGTCGGCGACGCCGAGGATGGCGCCGAGATTATCGGAGGGGTGACCCCATTCCGCGGCAAGCCAGGTGTCGTTGAAATCGAGCCAGCGGACGATTGTCCCGATGTTGAACGCGGCCTGCACCGGATCGAGCTCGTAGGCGGTGCCGGGCACGCGCGCGCCATGACGCATCGTGGTGCCGGGCACGATGGGACCGAGGAGCTTGGTGCACGCGGGATAGGCGAGCGCCATGATCCCGCACGCGAGGGTGTCGGCGAGGCACCAGCGGGCGGTGTCGAGCGCTTCATCGCTCGGCGCGTTGAGATTCAGGGCGTAATCCGCCAGCTCCGCGAGCAGCGGGTCGGGAGAGGGGCGGACGTTGGAGATGGGGGCGGACATGCTTCAAATCTTTCTCTTACTCTTTATCTTTCTCTTTCTCCTCTTTCGTCAGAGTCCGGCGTCGGCCGTCAGAAGGAGGAGGAGAAAGAGAAAGATAAAGAGTAAGAGAAAGAGGAGGATCAACCCCGCTGCCCCAGCGGCGAAAATTCCCGATCCGCCGGGCCGGTGTAATTCGCGCTGGGCCGGATGATTTTTCCATCTTCGCGCTGCTCGATCACGTGGGCGCACCAGCCGGCGGTCCGGGCCATGACGAAGAGCGGGGTGAACATCGAGGTCGGCACGCCCATCACGTGGTACGCCGGCGCGCTGAACCAATCCAGGTTCGGAAACATTTTCTTCAGATCCCACATCACGCGCTCGATCCGCTCGCAGACATTGAAGAACGGCAGCTGGGACGCGTCGGCGCACAACTCGCGGGCAATCTCCTTGATGATCGCGTTGCGGGGGTCGCTGAGGGTGTAGACCGGGTGGCCGAAGCCGATGATGATTTCCTTGCGGGCGACGCGGGCGCGGATGTCGGCCTCCGCTTCCTCGGGCGACGTGTAACGGCGCTGGATTTCATGAGCAACCTCGTTGGCCCCGCCATGCTTCGGCCCGCGCAGCGCCCCGATGGCGCCGGTGACGCACGAATACAGCCCCGAGCCCGTGCCGGCGATCACGCGGGCCGTGAAGGTCGAGGCGTTGAACTCGTGCTCCGCATACAGGATCAGTGAGCGGTCCAGTGCGCGGGTGTGCAGGATGGACGGCGTGCGCTGATGCAGCAGCCGGAGGAAATGGCCGGCGAGCGACGGCTCGTCTGACTCGACCTCGATCCGTTTCCCGGTGGTCGCGAAATGGTGCCAGTACAGCAGCATCGAGGGGAAGCACGCGATCAGCCGGTCAGCGATGTCGCGCGCCGCGGCCTGGTCAGTGGGGCCACCGCTGCCGGCCTGCGCCCGCTCGGGGTCGATCGCGCCCATCGCGGAGCAGCCGGTCCGCAGCACGCCCATGGTGTGAGCCGTCGCCGGCAGTTGCTCGAGGATCGCGCGCACCGCGGCGGGCAGGCCTCGCAACGCGATCAGTCGCTTCCGGTAGGCCTCCAACTCGGTGCGCGTCGGCAGGTGCCCGTGCACGAGCAGGTAGGCGACTTCCTCGTAGGTGGCGTGGTTCGCCAGATCCGCGATATCGTAACCGCGGTAATGAAGATCGTTGCCGGTGTTCCCGACGGTGCAGATTGCGGTGTTGCCCGCGACGACGCCGGAGAGCGCGACGGATTTCTTGGCAACGCGAACGGGGACGGGCGGGGAGTCGTTCATGGGAATTTTTTGGAACGCTAGTCTTCACTCATCTGCGCTTCACCTGTATTTATTGAGGTTTGGTCAATCGGGCGTGGAGCGCGGTGCGGAGGTCTTCGAGCTCCCAGTAGAATTTAATCATCCTCTCGTTCAAATCCAAATGCAGCCTGGAAAAAATCTGCCGGTTAAGCCACGAGCCGCCGATGTTTTTGAAAGGACGCCGGCTTTCCGCCAGAAATTCCGCCGCGCGCTGATTGGCCCTGACTCCCTCCCGTTGCGCGGCGAATTCCTGCAGGTCGGCGAATAGCTCGCCGTAGCGATTTAGGCTGGCCCGTCGGTTGAAGACGAATGGGCCCACCACGTCGAGCGGTCCGCGTAAAACATCAGACCCGTAACCGTGCCAGACCGAGACCGCGCGCCCAAACGAGGGCGCGGCGTCGACGACTTCAGCATACCTCACGACATACATGTGTCGCGCCCCGCCGGGCCCGCCGCCCCGCTCCACCAGCGCCCTGGCAAACGCGGCGCGGCCCGCCGGCGAGACCGCGGCAGTATCGAGTACAAAACCCGCGACCCAGACGGCCTGTCTTTGCAGGCGGCGGGCCATGTTGAAATGATAAACGCTGCGCGAGGAGAGTTCCAGTTTGCCCCCGAATTCGACCAAGGGCAGCAACGTGGCCAGGGCGGCGTCTCCCTGCCCATCGAGCGCTTGCAGACTCGCGATCGCCTTGACATGATCAAGATAGGCGCGGACGACCTGCTCCGAGATTCCTACGTGCCACCCCACTTGTTTACCCAGGTCCGCGATCCGATCGAACGCGTTCAATTCATCGATCCACGCCCGCACCGGCGCGAGGGTTGACCAATTGGTTTCGATTTCGGTGCGGTGCTTGTTCACGAAGGCTGGCCAGGAGGTCTTCGGATATTCGGGACCGGCGTAGAAATTGAGTCTCGGTCGGTTGAAGTTTTTTGTCGCCGGATGATTGTAGCCGTAACGCATCAACACGTCGTAGCTTTTTTCCGCCCCGGGGAAGGCGGGGGCGACTGCCTCCTGCGTCACGGGCCGCCGAATCGCCGGATCGTCGGCCACCAGGTAAGCCAGGGCGAGCGACAGCGCGACATATCCGCCGACCAGCCAATGCCAGGAGCGGCTCCACACCCATCTTGCGCTCAAAATCAGCACGGGAATGGCCAGCCAGAAAGCCAGGATGAGCGCACCGATGTAGAATCCTTCGTGGTCCCACCGCCCCCGGAATTGGACACTCCGCCCCAAGGCTCCGAGCGAAGCCGTGATGACGAACAATAATAGGCTCAGGCCGGCGGCAAAGCCCAACAGCGCCGCGATCCGAAATGCGATTTTGGCGCGCCGCCAACGGGGTCGTTCGACCGTGGGCTGCGATTCGCGGTAGGAACTTTCTTCGCCGGTTTGAGTCGCGCCTCGCATCGTGGCGCCTCCTTTCGTCACGGCCAGATGCTCGAGCAGGAGGGCGTGTACAAAGCGAAAGCCCAGGCCGACCTTTTGCATCAGCGCGAGCTGGGCCGCGTGGTTGAAGAAAGTCTCGGCCTTGGGCGGAAGGGCTCCGCTGCGCGTGAGCTGCCACCGAAGGAAAAAATGCTGCGCGCCGTTGAAACCGCCGAAGCGAAAGAACGCCACGAGGCCGCAACCCGCCCCGAGGCCGACAGCCCCCCACGCGAATTGGGTGAATTGCGCCCCTCGCTTCATCTCGGCCCAAAACGTGTAAAGCCCGACCAGTCCGGGCACCATCATCACCAGTCCGACGACGAGAAACGCGAGCACCGGCACCCGGAGCCAAAACCACGCGCCGGCATGCCGCGGGCGCGCCGGGTCGATCATGGTGGAGGCGAAGCCGCCAAACACCCCGAACAGGATGGCGGGAATGAACGGGTAGACCAGAGACTCCCAGTTCCAGTCGGGGGAATTGCGGGAACCGATCACCGCGCCGATGTGGCCGCCGATCAACGCGAGGGTTATCGCCAGCGCTACATTCCGGGTATTTCGCGGCGGCCGCAGCCGCATCCAGCCAAACCCGACCAACGCGGATGTCACGGCCAGGCCCGATAAATAGTGGCCGTCCCCGAACAGCCTGAAGCTGTCCCTTCCCCCTGCGTCGGCAACGCTCGTTCCGAACCGGAACGCAAACATCACGGTGACGATCAGGATTACCAGCATCGCTCCAAACATCCCGCGCTCGAGCGCCTGACGCCACGACCACTGCATGCTGCCGGTGGGTTTTATGTCCAGGGCCCGGACGTCCAGCGGGGCGCAAAATGCGAAGCCGGCCATGACCAGATACGTGAGACTGAAGCTGTCATATCGCCCAGTGGTGTTGATGATCAACCAGCCCGTGATCAGGACGAGATTCGAAAAGAACAGCGTCCAGAAGCGGAGGGAGGCGCGCCGCCTTCCGCCCCAGCCGTGGTGGGCGAATCCAAAATCAACCGCGCCGATGAAGGCCCCGAGCGCCACACTCAGCCCGGCAACCATGAACTTGTCCACCAGAGGAATCTTGAAAAACAGAAACGGGAGGGCGAGGCCGACCGTGCCGAGGAGACGCGTCGCCATGAAATACCCGAACTGCCGCCACGCTCCGTCCAGCCAGCGCGGCTGCAGTTGCTCCACGGCGAACAGCGTGTGCCCGTTTTCTTTCATCCGGCACGCCAGCCAGGTCAGCCACGTGACGGTTTGCTCGACGGAATATCCGCTGGTCGTCTTGCCGCGCCGGTTCATCGCCGCCTGCACGTAAGCATCGAAGAGTTGCCGCCGCCGTTCCTCGATCGTGCAGCCATCCTCATCGCGCACCGCCACCGCGGGCGCGTCGCGCCAGGCCATCGCCATGACGCTCAACATGAGCGGGCTGCGCGCGAGTTCGCGCAATCCGGCGTCGTCGCGCATCGCCAGCCGCAGATGTTCCAGGCCGGCCCCCGCCGCCGCGAAGTAGCGCTCGATCTGCGCGGGCGTGAGCGGTTGCAGGCAGATCGCGGCGCGCAGCCGCAGCTTGCCGGCGAGCGCGTCGTATTCCGCGACCCGGCACGTGACGGCCAGCCCCGGGGGATGATGCGCGTGCTCAAATGCATTGATCGAATCGACACACGCCGCCCGCCGATCCAACGGCACTTCGTCGAGGCCATCGAGCACGAGCACGAGACGGCCTGCTTCGAGCCAGGAGCGCGCGACCCGCTTCGGCACTTGATAGCGCAAACCGAGTTCGGCGATCAGCCAGTCAGTAAAATCGCGCTGGGCGCCGCGCCAGGTCGAGAGCGCGAGGACCACGGGCGCCGGTTCATGTGCCGACGCACGCGCGCGCGCGATCAGATCGCGCGCCAGTTCGAGGACGGTCGTGGTCTTGCCTGCCCCTGGCTCGCCGAGCACCAGCAAGGTGTGTTGCGCCGAGTCGAACACCCCGGTGATGCTGTCTTCCGCGCTCAGTGTCTTGATCGGGCGGTTGGGCGCCACCACGATTCGGTCCCACGGATGCTCGACCGCGTCCTCTCGCCAATCGAGCCCTAGTTCGAGCCACGCCTTGTGGTGCAGCGACGCTTCCAACACACCCTCAATCCAGTCTTGTTCGATGCGTTCGAGCAGCCGGAGAATGTTGGTGCGGTCGGCATCCGGGGGCGGCGCCGGTGCAGACCCTCCGGCCGGCGTTTGACGCTCGAGAGAAATCCAGCGCGCCGCCACCCAGTTGTGGAGGTCGGCGGTGGCGCTGGCCGCGAGTTCGTCCGGGCTCGTGAATTCTTTCACCGTGTGACCGCGCAACAAGTCCTGCTTGAAGGCTGCGAGGCGGGCGGCGCTCGCGGGATCGTTATCGGAATCCGCGGGGTGCGAGGCGTCCTGGCGTTTGAAGTAAACGAAGCAGGGCAGACCGAGCGCCCGGGCGCGGCGATATTCCGCTTCGGTGATCCCGGATCCATAGCGCTGTCCGACGATGCCGACCAGGACTTCACACTGGTTCACCTGATCGAGAGAGGCATCGTGCGTGTCGTCGGGCCGGTTCCCGAAAAACTCCATGCCGACAAACCGCATTTCCTCCATCCGGTTCAGCGCGTCCATCAGCGCGCGACGCTCAGGCTGCAAATCGTGCCACGTCGAACTCACGAACACGCGGTAAATCGGCCGGGACCGCCGCGGGCTGGCATTGATCGGTGGGCGCGAAGGACTGGCGGCGTCCCTCGGTGGGTCGAGAGCTGGCATCGGCTGAAGGGGGGTAGGCTCTTCGCCGTCGAGATTCGCATGCCCCGCCGGGCGCGCAAGGGTGTTTGCTCTCAGCTCAGGTCTTGTAACCGAGAACGTCGTAGAGCTCCGTGCGGGTTTGCATCGTGCCGATCACATTTTTCTGGGTGCCGTCCTGCAGGATGGCGTTGTAGATTTCGAGCGAGGCCGTGGCGGCGGCCCGGCTGGCGCTGAGCGGATAAAGTGCCATCGCGATCCCGGCGCCGCGGAGTTCCTCGAGGGTGAAGAGCGGGGTCTGGCCGAACTCGGTCAGGTTGGCGAGGACGGGAACGTTCACGGCGTGGGTGAAGGTCCGGTAGTCGTCGAGGGTGCGCAGGGCCTCGGCAAAAATCATGTCGGCACCGGCTGCGACATAGGCTTGCGCGCGAGCGATCGCGGCGGGAATCCCCTCGACCGCGGCGGCATCGGTGCGCGCCATGATAACAAAGTCCCGGTCGGGCCGGCCGGAGGCGGCGGCGCGTACTCGCTCGACCATTTCACCGGCGGGCACGATCTGCTTGCCGGGCAGGTGGCCGCATTTTTTCGCGGGAACCTGATCCTCGAGGTGCACCGCCGCGACGCCGATGGCGGCCATCTCGCGGACGGCGGTGGCCGGGTCGTCCCAACCGGTATCGATGTCGACGAGGAGCGGGAGCTCGACCCGCTGCGCAATGCGGCAGGCGTCGATGAGCACATCGGCGAGCGTGGTGTCACCAATGTCGGGAATGCCGCGCGAGTGATTCGCCACGCCCGCGCCCGAAAGATAGAGGGCGCGAAACCCCGCGCGCTGGGCGAGCAACGCGGCGTAGGCGTTAATCGTGCCGGCGATCTGCAGGGGTCGCTCGGCCGCGAGGGCGCTGCGAAATTTCTTTCCGGCTGACATGGTCGAGGAAGAGGTTGAGGGTCTGGTTCCCCAAGGCCCGCCAAAAAACACCAGGCGCACAAAAAAGAATTCAGGCTTTGCGCATTGGGCGCCTTTTTGCGGCAATCCTGCCGATGCTTGCGGTCACCGACCTCAGAAAATCGTTTGTCGCCCCCGAAGGCGCCGCCGTGGAGATCGTGAACGTGCCCTCGTTTTCCCTGGCGGCGGGCGAGCAACTGGCGTTGCGGGGCGAGAGCGGATCCGGGAAAACGACCTTTCTGCACCTCATCGCCGGCATCCTCGCGGTGGACGCCGGCACCATCCGGATCGATGGCGCGGAGATGACCGCGGCCGGCGAATCCCGCCGCGACCGGCTGCGGGCGGAAAAGTTGGGCTACATTTTTCAGACCTTCAACCTGCTGCAGGGCTACACCGTGCTGGAGAATGTCGTGCTCGGCATGACCTTCGGGCCGCATGGCGCCGATTGGAAACACGCGCGCCATGTCCTGGAACGGGTGGGGCTCAGCCACCGGCTCGATCATTTTCCGCGGCAACTATCCACCGGGCAGCAGCAACGGGTCGCCGTCGCCCGCGCCCTCGCGAACCGGCCCAAGCTGGTGCTGGCCGATGAACCCACCGGCAATCTCGATCGCAAGCACGCGCGCGAGGCCCTCACGCTGATTCGCGAGGTCTGCCGCGAGCAGGGTGCGACGCTGCTGCTCGTCAGCCACGACGAGGAAGTGCTGGCGTCATTCGAGACCCATCGCGATTTCGCCGAGCTCAACCGGGCGTACGCCAGTGCGGGCCGTTGAGCCCCCGTGCCATGACCCTTCCGCTCATCATCTACCGGTCGCTGCGCCAGCACGCGCTTTCGACCCTCGTGACCGCCGCGGGCATCGCACTCGCCTGCGGGCTGCTGATGTGCGTCTGGATGGTGAAGACGCAGTCGCAAACCGCTTTCACCCAGACGACGACCGGCTTCGACGCCGTGCTGGGGGCGCGCGGCTCAAAGTTGCAGCTCGTGCTCAACGCGATTTTTCACCTCGAAGCTTCGCCGGGCAACGTGGCCGCCGCGGATTTTGAGGCGGTCCGGCGTCACCCGATGGTGAAAACCGCCATCCCGATTGCGGTGGGGGACAATCTGCGCGGTTACCGGTTGGTCGGCACGGTGCCGGAACTTTTCTCCAACGTGGAATATGCGGCTGGAAAAAAATTCGCGGTGCAGCCGGGCGGAAAAATCTTCACCCCACAGGGCAAGGAGGCCGTGGCGGGCAGCTTCACCGCCCAGCGGCTCGGGCTGAAGGTGGGCGACAAGTTCCGGCCGTTCCACGGCCTGGCCTTCGATCCGAAAGCGGAGCATGCCGACGATTATGTCATCACCGGCATCCTCGCGCCCACCAACACGCCGGTGGATCGCGTCATTTGGATTCCGCTGCACGGCTTGCAAACCATGAGCGGCCACGATGCGCGGACGGCGACGGATTTGAGCGCCATCCTGCTGCAGCTGCGCACCCCCACGGCGGGGTTCATGCTGGACATGATGTACAACAAGCAGGGCAACCGGCTGACGTTCGCTTTTCCGGTGGGCGCGATCATTGCCGAGCTGTTCGGCAAGATTGCCTGGTTCGACCAGGTGCTCACGCTGGTCGCCTACCTGGTGGCGCTGGTGGCGGCAGGATCGGTGCTGACGAGCATCTACAATTCCATGAGCGCCCGCCGCCGTGACATCGCGATCCTGCGCGCCCTGGGCGCCCGCCGCCGGACTATTTTTGGCGCCGTGGTGGCCGAGGCGTCATGCATCGGGTTCCTGGGCGCGGTCGTCGGCTTCGGCGTTTATTTTGCGCTCTTCGCGGGAGTGGCCCGGATCATTCGAGCCCAGACCGGGGTGGTGCTCGATCTGGGGGCGCGCCATCCGGTGCTCTGGATTTGCCCGCTCGCGATGATCGGCCTCTGCGCGCTCGGTGGGATCGTGCCGGCGTTCAAGGCGTATCGTACGCCCGTGGCGGAGACGCTCGCGCCGGTGTCGTGAGGCGGCGGGTCCCCTCCTTTGGCTGCAAGCCACGTCGCTGACTTGGCTGATTCGAATTGCCAGCTCAGCGGCTGGCCTACAACGCGCGTATCACGCCGCGCTGATTGCCCGTGGCGGGGAGCCCGGAGTAGTCCCGTTGACGCGCGTCGGCGTCAGCCCACCATGCAGTGCGGTGTAGAACGGATCACCCGGCTTGATCGAGCCTCGCAAGACGGGCCGGCCGGTGAAGGCGCTTTTGTAGACCGCGGTCAGCAATTCCAGGGTGCGCCGCGCATCGTCTCCGCTGG
>JBKJRG010000342.1:0-5219 GCA_046594805.1 Opitutaceae bacterium
TCAGCGCGCGCACCAGCCGCATCGTGCCGATGGCCGCCTCCATCGTCGCCGGCAGCAGCGCCTGGCTCGGCGCCTGGACGTTGATGCTGACGGAGCGCCACTGCCGCCCGTAAATCGAAAGAAACCGCGTGATCGGCGTAAGCACGAAGCTGTCCCTGCTCGCGCCGAACGAAGCGCCCTTCGGCGCCATCACCCCGACCACGGTGTAATTCTGGGCTTCAATCCGCACGAGCCGGCCAAGCGGCTCCTCGTCCAGAAAAAGTTTCTGCGCGACGTCGTGGCCTACGATGCACACCGGCCGGCCGTATTCGACATCATCCGCCCCCAGGTTGCGCCCCACGGCCACATCGTAATTGAAGGCGGTAAGGTAGTTTTCGTCGCTCCCCCGCAAGCTGGCATTTGGGTTGGTGCGCCGATCCTTGTAGCTAACGACCTTGCCGCCGCGTCCGAGCTGGAGGCTGACGCGGGCGTGGTCCCCGATCAGGTCCTTGAAACGCGCGGCGACCGGATAGGTGATGTCGCGGCGATTGCGATACCGGTTCCAGTCGGTGAAGGGCGCGAGCTTATGGATTTGAAAACTGTTCGCCCCCAGGACATTCAACCCGCTCTCGACCGAGGAGCGCATGCCATTGATCAGTGTCATCACGCCAATCACCGAGAACACGCCAACCGCGATGCCGAGCACGGTCAGGCTGGAACGCAGCTTGTTCGCGGCGAGCGAGGCGAAGGCGAGGCGGAGGATCTCTATAAAGAGCATTGCGGATTGCGGATCGCGGATTGCGGATTGCCAGCAGCAGTTGCGTGGTCCGGCCAGGCGTTGGGACGGTATTGGCGGGCGGGGTCCAAAAAGGAATTGTTCATCGGTTCGCCGATCCGCCCTCACTCATAGCGCAACGCCACCACCGGATCCAATTTGCTCGCCTGCCACGCGGGCGCGAAACCCGAGAACACGCCGGTGGCGATGGAGGCGCCCAGTCCGACCAGCACCAGGCCGGCCGAGAACACCAGGGGAAAGGAGGGCATCATCACGCCGACCATCGCGGACAAACCCCACGCGGCCGCAAGCCCGCCCATGCCGCCGAGCACGCAGATGCTGACCGCCTCGATCAGGAATTGGAGCAGGATGGTGCGACGGCGCGCGCCCAGCGCCTTGCGCGTGCCGATCTCCTTCGTTCGCTCCTTCACGCTCACGTAGGTGATGTTCATGATCCCGATCGCGCCGACGAAAAGCGCGAGCCCGGTGATGAAAAGTCCGCCCAGCGCGATCTTCTGCTTAATTGGATCAATCTGCTCCCGGATGATCTGCTGGCTGTTGATTTCGAAATCGTCCTTCTTTTCCGGGCCCAGCCGGCGCAGCCGCCGCATGACTCCGCGGAGATCGTCTTTGGCGAGGTCGAGCTGCGCCATGTCCACTTGGACGCGAATTTCCGGGTCGGACCGCAGGATGCTAAAGGACCGGACGAAGGCAGCGAGCGGCATGATGACTTGGGAATCCCAGCTGAACAACCCAAGGAAACTGCCCTGCCGCGCGGCCACGCCCACCACGGTGTACTGCTGGCCGCGGATCCGGATGGTCTGACCCAGCGGCGATTCGTGCGGGAACAACGCGTCCGCGACGTCGAAGCCAATCACGCTCACGTTCCGGCCGCCGCGGCCTTCGAGCTCGGTGAAGAAACGGCCTTCCTTCATGTCCGAACGCACAATCCGTCCGAGGTCCGCCGTCGTGCCCACCACCCGGATGTTGTTCACGCGGTATTCGCCTCGAATCACCGTGGCACCCCAGTCCCAGTCGGCCGTCGGCACCGCCACCTTGAGCGGGCTGTCCGGATGCTCGGTGATCCAGTCGTTGATCCGGGCCGCGTAGTCGGTTTCCATATCCCGGCGATTGCGATAATTCCACCAGTCCGATACGTCGCGCCAGGGATACTTCGTCACGTAGAGCACATCATCGCCAAAGCCCGCGAGACTTCGTTCCACGCCGGCATCGATCCCGAGAATGGCCGTGCCCATCAGCGTGACGGCGACGATGCCGATGATGACCCCCAAGGCGGTGAGCATCGAGCGCAGCTTGTTCGCCCGAATCTGCGCAAACGCGATCCGCACCGACTCCGTCAGCTCGTAATAAAGCCGCTTCAACGGAATTGTGGCGCATTTGCCGGTTGGCGGTGGAATTCGGCTCCCGCGGATCGGCGGTTTCCCAACCGCCGAAAATCAGAGCGATCACCCTTCGACACCTTTTCGGAATCCATTTGGGCGCTTGGGAAAGCGCCCCTCCGTACGAGGACCCTTTGGGCGCCTGGGAAACCCACCGCCAGCTGACAGATGCGCCTTGGGAATTGCAGATGGCGGATTGCGAATGGTGGATTCATTCGAGCGCCGCTTCTCGTAGCCCTCCGCGTGAGCGGAGGGAGGAACGCCGCAACCGCCCGATGCAGATCGCACATGATCGCGTCACCTGGTTCGCCGTGTTTCATAATCCGCAATCCGCAATCCGAAATCCGCAATTGCCTCACTCCACCTTCAGATCGCTCTCAATCAGGCCGTCGCGCAGCCGCACAATCCGCCGCGCGTGGCGGGCAATGTCTTCCTCATGGGTGACCACGATGATCGTGTTGCCTTGGTCGTAGAGGTGCTCGAACAGGTCCATGATTTCCTCGCCGGTCTTGGAGTCGAGATTGCCCGTCGGCTCGTCGGCCAGGATGATGGAGGGGTCGTTGACCAGCGCGCGCGCGATGGCGACGCGCTGGCGCTGGCCGCCCGAGAGCTCGTTCGGGCGATGCGACATGCGGTCGCCCAGGCCGACATTCTCGAGCGCGTGTCGCGCCTTCTCGAGGCGCGCCGTCTTGCCGAGGCCCGCATAGATGAGGGGCAGCTCCACGTTGTGCAGCGCATTGGAGCGCGGCAGCAGGTTGAAGGTCTGGAAAACAAAACCGATTTCCCGATTCCGAATCTCGGCCAGCTCGTCGTCCACCATGGTGGCGACATTCTTGCCGTTGAATTCGTAGCGGCCCTCGGTCGGCGTATCGAGGCAGCCCAGCATGTTCATCAGCGTCGACTTGCCGGAACCGGACGGCCCCATAATCGCGAGGTATTCGTTGCGATGGATCCGCAGGTTGACCCCGCGGAGGGCATGGATGATTTCCGCGCCCATCTTGTAGAGTTTGGTCACGCCCTCGATTTCGATCACGAGCGGGCCGGGCGGACGCACCGTGCGGCCCGCGGCCAGGACGGAAGAGGCAGGAGGAGTCATGGGAGCGCGATGAGGCAGCGCGAGCGGCGTGCCCCGCGAAAGCTATTTCTTCTCTTCCTTCTTCTTCGGCTTCTCGATCGTGACGGCCATGCCGTCCTTCAGGGTGCGGGTGATGACGCCGAAACTTCCGCTGACGACCACATCCTCCGCCTTGATGCCTGATTTGATTTCGATGTGCGCGGTGTCCTGCACGCCGGTTTCGACCGGCACCATTTTCACCTTCCCCTCCTTGTAGACAAAAACGACGCGCTGCAGGCTCTCCCGGTCGGTCTTGTCGGCGAGTTTCTGCTGCTTCTCGTTGACGGCCGTGGCCGCGCCTTCGCCCTTGGTCTCCTTGGCTTTCTTTTCCCGGTCGGAGGCGAGCTGCTCGATCGTCTTGGTGCCCTCCTTCGAGCGAACCGTTACGCTCTGAATCGGGATGGCGATCACGTTCTCGACCGTCTTGGTCTCGATGTCGGCATTGGCGCTCATGCCCGGCCGCAGCGGGACGTCTTTTTCGAGGATGCGAATCTTGACCAGGAAATTGGTGACCTCGTCCTGCGTGTTCATGCCGGTCACGCGCGCGGCGGAGCCGATCTCCTTCACCTGGCCTTCGAACTTCCGATCCGGAAAGGCGTCGATCGCCACCCGGGCCTTGTCGCCCACCTTCACGTTGACGATGTCGTTTTCGTTGATGTTGACGCGCACCTCCATCTTCGCGAGGTCGGCGACCCGCATCACCTCGGCGCCGCCGTAGGATCCGGTGCCCGCCACCCGCTCGCCCACCTCCGTGCTGAGCGAGCTGATTTTGCCATCAATCGGGGCGTAAAGGACGGTCTTGGCGAGCTGGTCCCGCGCCTGGTTCACCGAACCCTCGGTGCGGCGGATTTGCGCCTCGGCATTGGCGACGTTCGCCTGCGCGACCTCGAGCGCCAGGCGGGCAGTCGCGATTTCGGACTCGGAAATCAATTTCTTCCCAAACAGGTCTTCGTTCCGCTTGAGGTCATCCTGGGCTTTGAGCAGTTGCGCCTTGCTCTGCACCGCCATCGACTTGGCCGCCGCGAGGTTCGCATCCTGCTGCTCGACCTGCGCCTCGTAAAAGTCGGGTTTGATGCTGAGCAGCAGGTCTCCCTTCTTGACCTCCGCACCTTCACGGAAACTCAATTTGACCACCTCGCCCGAAACCTCGGGGGCAATCTTGACCTCGACCTCTGGCTGGACCTTGCCCGTGGACGAAACGATCTGGGTGATCGTCTTCACCACGGCCTTCTCGGTGGTAATATTAACGACCTGCCCCTGGCCCTTCTTCTTGAAATAGATGCCCACGCCGGCGCCGGCGACGGCCAGCACGCCCAGCAGCACCCACCATTTGGCCTTCGAAGGTTTACGGACAGCAACCGCCGGGGATGCCTTGGGAACGCTGGGGGCAGGATTCATGGCAGTCGGATGTAACGACATCGAAGGGTTCATCGGAGTAAATAGGAGGCGCTTAGGCAAGCGGCCTGTTCCCGTCGGGGCCCACAAAAATGTGGCCGGGCCCACAACGGCCCGGCCACACAACCCAACTGATAACTACGAACGAGAGGGGAAAAAACGCCGGCCGGGACAAAAGAGAACGCGTTTGCAATGAAGTGCGCCGTGTTCGCGCCGTAGCGCGAAAGAGCGGCGCCCTGGACCAGCCAGGAGCGAGGAGCGGACATGCAGTAACAACACGCCCTCCGGACAAAAAGTTACAGACTTCTTATCTATTCAGTCCGACGTAGGTCAGCGCGCTTGCGCGCGCTCTGGAGTTTGGCTCGGATAGTAACGGAGCGGAAGGCGGCGTAGCGAGGCTCACGCAGCGGAAAGGATGGCGTGGGCGAGACTGGGGGTTAGTTTCTGGTCGTTGGTGTCATGCGAGGGCGGTGACGAGAAGTGGGAGAAACTCTGCGGGCTGAGCTGCGTCGCCCACAGCTCACAGCGCAGGGCCCGCAACAGATCGGCCGTCGAG
>JBKJRG010000514.1:0-11874 GCA_046594805.1 Opitutaceae bacterium
GCCACGGAAATACGCGCGCACTGACCGTTGTTGGTAGACTTGAGCGCCGGTTGAGTTCGTCTGCGCGACCCTCTTCCCACCAAAGCCAAAAGTCCAAGTCTTCATGGGAGGATGGCAGCTCGAAATGAGCGGCCAGCACGCATTCGGTGTTCCGGACGGCATGAGTTAGAGCCATGTCGAACATTCGTTTTCGAATGGCTGCCGCATCGGGCGCTGTCTCTTTGTTATATCCGAGCAATTTTTCGTCGGGCCATGCTGTAGGGGTCGGGTCAGGCATGGGGCTCCTGCAGAGAATCCAAGGATCATCGCCACTCAGGTAGCCCTGCGCGAACCGCCCGGACACCGTTTGCGGCAACGGATTCTCGGCCATGAAACCTTCGAGTGCCTTTGCCAAGCCTTCGTCAGCTTGGACGCTGCCGCAATACATGTCCCCATCACGGCACAAGTAGGGCGGGCCAAGGCGATCGGTCTTGGTTTCGGGAGAATTCTGCCGGAAGACCTCCGCAACTCTCGTGGCAACATCGTCCAATTCTGCGCCCGTGGTCGCTTCGATCCGCTTGATCATGCCTGCCACGGCTAACTCACGATCGACTAGCCGCATTCCTCCGAAGCGACGGTCCGTGGTTTGGAAAAGCTCGCGAGCGGGGCGCAGCAGTTCCGACTCGATGTTCGGAGCAGCCGCTGGGCCTTTCTGCGGAAACACCGGCGGCGTGGCGTATACTGCTAGAATTACCCAAGCTTGAGTCCGAATTTTCAGGTTTTCGTGACTGAGGCAGGCCGTAACAGAGGCGTGAACGCGACTAAACTCGGCAGGATATCTGCGAGCCCAAACTTCGGCGGCGAGTAGCAGCCACTTGAGGACCCAATCGTCCGCCGGCATTGGCGTGAAGAATCGTGGTATTGTCCGCGGTGCGTGCGCGACCAGCACCTGAATGCCATGCACCGCACCGCTGATTACCTCCGCACTGCGGGAATTAAGCAGGAACATCAGTTCTTCCGCTGCGAGTTCATTCCAAGTGACTGGCGGTCGTGGTGCGGGCAGCGTTACGGCCTTGAACGGCAGCACCAGTTCTCCGCCGCGGAGCCACCGCTCATGCATGTCCAAGATTCGAGTTAGCCCGCTTTTCAATTCATTGGGCCCGCACGCGTCGGCGCGGGCCAGGGCGACGAATAGCATGTTTTGAGCGATGGCTTCGCTCCACCGCGACCCCGTGCCGGCGAATTTTATTGCCGATTCGGCGAGAGCCCAAAGCTCGGATTCTGCACAGGTGGCCCCGAGATGGAGGAGCGACGACCTAGTCTTCCAATCATACCAAGACCACGCGCTCCCGAATTCTGATCCGGTGCCGATGGTGCGCAACACGGCAGCGATCGACTCGCCGGTGTTGTTTTTCCGGATGTCGTCCACAAGCAACGTCGCTTCCTTGGGTTTCAGCTCGCGGCCACTCGCAAATTTTTGCCTGATTTTGCTCAAGTCGAGCGGCTCATCGGACCTGCCGTTCGATTTGTCTCGATCTGGATCCGGAACGACTCGAATTGCCTCTGCCGGCGTCAGCTCGTGGAGAGCTTTCTCCAATTCGGCTCGCGTTGGACCCGCCGTCGCGAGCAACACCTCGCGGAGCTTTTCGAGGTCAGATGCGTCATTGCGTGTGAACCATTCGCTGTATCCGACAAGCAGGCACCAAGCGGACAGACGGTCCGTCATCGAAATGTCTCGATTGCGCAGCCATGTTTTCATTCCCGAAAAGAGCCGGTTTCGAGTGGAATAAAACCAGCTAGTGTCCCGTTCGTTCGGCTGCGTAGCGTGAATCAGACGATAAACGTCGTCGGGACCGCAGGAAAAAGCACACGCTCCGAGCGTCACGTCGATCTCGGACGACGCGCGATTGTCGCAACCGGCGGCCGATGCAGCATCGCTCAAACTCCAGAGGCGGATGCCGATTTCGCGCCACTCCTCCGCGGCTCTCATCGCGAGCTGGTCAAACCAGTCGCTGGCCATGCCGAAGCTATAATCTTTATGGCCGCGGTAAGTGATCTGCATCCAATTCAGTCTCGCCGCGGCGGCTCGCAGCAACGCGGTCTTGCCCAACTTTTCGGCGAGCGGCTCAAGCGTTTCGTATATGCTCTGGGCCTCGTCGTTGGGTTCGGCCCAAACGTGTCCGTGTTTTCCGATCCAAGTCTCTAGCCACATGCGCTGGTGCGTGACGTTACCTTCGCGGCGGTGCAGGTCCCACAAAGAGGGGAGACGTTGGTCGACGACAAACTTGCCAGATGCTTCGGCGGTTGCGGAGAGTAGAGTGGCACGGTGCTCTCCTCCCAGCGGATAGACCGTAGCAACGCAGAGGGAACACAGATCGCCGGCCGTCGGGCGATGCATGAAGTGCACGTCGCTCCAGAGGTTCGGATGCCATAGCGCTCCGAGTATCCGTTGCAGCTGACCGGCAGGCACCAAGTCTCGCGCCGCGTCTAATCCTTTCCTGTGGCATAATCCCTCGATCCGCCCGACGCATGTAGCGGCTGTAATCAAGGTGCGGGTATGGCGTCCCGATCGGTCAAGCGAAGTGATCGCGAAACGTCCCGCAACCATCTCGACCAACGTGCCGATCTCAGAGACGGAGTCTCGCCATCCGAGCGCTCGGGCCAAGCTCAGCGCGGGTTGAATTCCCGACTCGACGTTTACTGGTATCAAATCGGTTTGATCGAGAACCTTAGTCCACGGGTCAGAATCCAAACCGAGGCGCATCGCCCATAATGCCGCGAGTATCCGGAAATCTAAGCTCAACTTCCCGTAGGCCCCGGCTATTTCGGCTAGCAGAGTCTTGAGCGCACGGTCCGCGGCGGCTTCCGCCAGTTGTCGGCCCGCCTGTTCCCAGCTACCGATGTAGTAAAGATCCAGCCCGCGCAGGAACGTATCAAAGTCGTCGGCTGAGGAATTTATCGTGCAAGTGCCAATCCAGCCTCTTTCATAGCCAAGGGCGAAGTGGTGAGCTGCGTCATTGTCAGGGGTGCCCGAGGCCAAAAGGACGCCGACTCGACCGCAGACTTGGCCGAGATGTCCTCCGCGCGAGTCGATTTGCGCGGCCCAATCCGACTGGTTCTCGCTAATTATCGCGTTTCCGATTTCCGCCACATTCAATCCGTCGAACCAGCGCTTAATCATCCCGGCTGCCCGGTCACGTTCGCCGGCTGACAGCAGCTGCGAGGCGTCGTTGAGGACGTTGATCAGCGCATTCTCTGTCCACTGCGCCCGCGGAAGCACACGCACTTCGGAGAGCAGAAAAAGAGGCGCGGTGGGCTGCGAACGGACCGGTGCCGTCCGGCCGGACTCGATTTTGTCTTCCCAACGGCCAAGACTTTCCAAAGCGCACGCGACTTCCTGTAGCTTACTCCAATCTTGTCGGCGGACTGCTTGCACGGCGGCGGCCTCCGCACTTTCCGCAACGGTCGTGAAATTTGCCCCCACCGCCGCGGCCTCGAAAACGAAATCGACGCTGAAGATATCGGCCCACTCAATCTCGCGGTCGCTGTCGCGCAGTAGACGATGCAGAACGGCATGGGCTACGGCCCGGTTGCTCGAATTCTTTCGGTAGTGGTCGGCCATACCCGACGCGACCAAACGGCGCTCTGCTGGTGCTTTCGCTGCCAGAAGCCCATGCATAAACGTGCGCACGTCATTGTGCATCACCCTGTAGCCCCCGTCTTCGGCGATGATCAGCGGCCCTAAGCGCGCAAGCACCAGCTCCCATTGATCTGCGGTCCGACCTAAACCAGGAAAGCACGATGCGAGAAAGGCGCCTGTGATTCGCTCTTGGGCAAGGCATAGCGCGCCCGCCAGCATCGACTCCAACTGTGAACCGTCCGGCGCTGCATTCGCCAACGCGTGTCGCCAGATATTCCGGTAATAGTCGTCGAGTTGGGCGCCAATCTTCTGGTCGGACAGACGCACGGCCAGTTCATCCACCGTGGCGCACTGCTGAGCTTCCGCCACCGCGAACACGACCGAAAGAGTATTTCCCTTAGTAGTGTCGACGATGAGGCGAGCGGCGGGCGCGGCTTGTGCCGGCATAAACGGCGGCCGATTTCGTTCCAGCAGAAGCCGCACGTCGGCTTCCTCGAGCCGACCGATGGTCAAAGGAGTCACCTCACTTGAATCTTGTGCCAGCCACGATGGATACTCCGAGTAGTTCTCGCTCGGTTGCCCGGCCACCAGCAACCGCACAGCCATGTTCTTCAATGCGTCGGGACTAGGCAGGGACTGGAAAAACTCTCGGGCGGCGGGCTGGTTATAACGAGAGGCGCGAGCGGCATGGTCGATTCCGTCGATCGCGATTACGAAGGGTCGACTGAGTTCCCTTCCCAGGCGGTCAGCGAGCCGCAACACGTGGCCGCGCGCTTGTTCCCAATTCAAAAGCGAATTCCTTACCGGCACTTGATACGACGCCAGCTTTCCGCGAAGGCCGCGACGTAATTGGGTTAGCAGATCATACCACAGTCGGTCAGCGCGGACCCGTTGGTCCGCGTCTGGCGGTGTCAAGGGAGTCTCCGGCGAGATTGGCCTAAAAGCATAATAGCGCAGACCTATCACCCCGCCGAACGCGGCAGCGGAACGCCGGTTGTCGAGTTCGCTGATAAGACTGGTTTTGCCTGCCCCGGGCGGCGCCGACAGGAAGATTACGGGTGTCCCGGGGCCGGCTAAGATGCTTTCGAGAGCGGCGAGATCCGTTAGTCGACTGGGAAAGAAAGGTGTGGGTGGCGGGGGAGAATGGCGCTCGCTCTCGGAGTCGTCATCCAACGCCAAAACACTAAGCAGATCCTCGAGAGTCACCGTTTCGTGAGTCGTAGTCCAGCGGCGCAGAGCTTGGTCGAGCGCGGGCAGCAAGGTCTCCGCTTTCGACTCTGAAACCTGAAACAACGTCGCGAGTCGCGCGCGCAGCTGGTCGACTGATGGCCCCAAGTCCGCTTGATTGGCGCGAATATCAAACGCCTGAAGGAATGCGTGCTGCGGGTCCGCGGGGAGCGTCGCCAGCGTGGCCAACCATTCCTGCCAGGCCACGCGCCACTTATCGGGCGGTTGGATTTGCGCGCAAGTTCGGTTGGCAACCAGTTCAGATTTCAGCCACTCGTGGAACTCGATCAAGGGCGGACGCGAAATGCCTGTCTGGGTCGTGCTGTTGCGCTCACCCGCCGGCCGGTTGGTGTAGAGGATGCAGGTGGACCCCGCGGGCGCGCCGATTTCGTTCCAAGCCTTGGCCAGTTCTCCAAGCAGGGTCTTCCCTTCGTCGTCCTTCCCAACCAAATCGCCGAAAGTGAGCGAATCTTCGGCTCGCGAGTGCTTCACTTGGAACATCTGCACGGTGCCGTTCTTGAAGCGCACCACGACGTCGTCCCATCCCTTGATTCCTGTCAGCTGCAGGGATACCGATGCGACGGGCGAATCCGGATCAAGCATCTCAACGATCTGCAATAGGCCTACGGTCCATTCATACCAATAGGGATCACCTTTGCCGGCCGTGGCTGCGCGCATGGTTTTGATGTTATCGACAATGAGAAACGGTTTCGGCGTCTGGCATAGCTCCGTTACGATCCACAGCAATGCTCTTCCCCCGACCGATGGTTGGTTGGCGATCGCGGCTGATGACGAAACGCGCGTGTGAAAGCTCCGTCGCGAAGCTCGTGGGCGAGCGCCAGCCGATGCCGCTGGCTCCTCCTTAGCGTGGTGAATCGGCGCGAAAAGCGCCGAGAGGAGCCGGCGATGAGGCTCCTTTTGATCCGGTTTGAGGTTAAAATTCGTGCCGCGCTCCCCGTTTTTGCTCGCGAGCGCCGCGTGCCGTGGTGTCCCTGCGCCATCAGCGGGAGGGCCGTCGGCGGCGAAGAACAAGCGAAGGCGGATTCCCTTTAGGGTGCCTTCGTTTGTTCTGGTCGCGCAGCGACGACGCCGATGGCGGGACGCGGAGGCGCGTTTGCGGATAAGCCGGACGGTCTATTTTTTCGGGCTTCGCTTTGGCGTTGCCGGGCGCGCGTTAGCGGTGGCCGCCCGGCGTCGTGCGTCCTCCCGCAGCGGCTTGGTTTGTTGGATCATTTCTTTCTCCCAGATTCCGGTGATTTTCTCCGGCACACCGGCGTAAGCGGCCGCGGCGCGCCAACCGCCGAGCGTCGCGGCCTCGACTTCTTCATAGATCGTTTTCGCGACCCGGGCCGGAATTCCGCCGATCTCCGCGAGTCGGGTCAGTTGCTCGAAACGAGTGGGAATTTCGGAGCTCCCCAGCCACGTCAGCGCAATCAGGACGTTGGCGACGTTTGGGTTGAGATCATAGGCTGGCGAGAGCGTCCAGGTTTGGTGGGTTTCGTGGTAGAGAAACGCGTGATTGCGGGCGTGGTCGTCGCGGTTGGTGGTGAGCAGATTGAAGACGGCGCGCCGGAAGCATTCGCGCGCCTCTTCCGCGCCGCCGAGAGTCCGGGCGGAGCGGATGAATTCCTCGTAGTCGATTTGGCCGTCGGCGGCGCGCCGGTGCAGCAATCCGCTCAGCGTGTGGACATGGCGTCGACCCCACGTGCGGTCAGGCCGAAGGAAGCGGTCAAAACGTGCACTGGCGAAATGACGACGTTCACCATCATGCACGAGACAGGCAGGCGGGACGCGGATGCCGGCGTTCTTCGCCATTTTCCAGAACGCGAATTCGACGGCGCCGCCGCCCTCGTCGTCGAGCGGCGATAGTTTCACAACGCTAGGCATCTGGCCGGGCGGCGTCGCGCCGCCGATGAGGATGTTCTGTAACTGCTGGAAGTCGCCGGAAGTAGGGAGGTGCGCCGATACTTTCGGCTGGGCGCCGCCGAGGCTGCCGCCGCCCCGGGCGAGCGCGGCGTTGACGTCTCCGGGCGTGAGGATGGCGGGAGTTTTCGCGAGTTGTGCGGCGTCGCGAGCCAAGCCGGCGAGGTGGGTGGAAACCGACTCATCGTCGGCACCTTTGCCCAATACCGGTTCGAAGGTGAGTCCGCCGGGACCGCGTTCGCCGATGGCCGCGAGTTTGCCCAAGGTAGTTTGCAGGCCCGGAACCTCGACCTTCAGCATCCTGGCGCCCCATGCGTCCGGTAAAGAGTCGGCGATGAGCCCGGGGAGTCCGCCGTCGAACGGTGAATCACCGGGTCGAAACACCCGAGGTCCGCGGGAAAAACTGTCGAGCGGAAGATTCAGCGGCGAAAGTTCGTGGCCGGTGGCGATGAACTCGCGCTCCAGTTCCAGCGCGTAAAACGGGCCGTCGGGCCGATACGCCAGCGTGCCCATGGGGACGCCAAGGAAGCGCAGACGGAGGAGATTGGGCTCGGCCATGGCTTAGCTCCCGGCGGTCCGCCGAGGTGCACGTTGACGGATGGGTGCAGGCGCCGCCGCCAGAAATTCATGGATGTCCTTGGGGGCGGGCGCGGGCTGTTTCAGCGCCCCGAGGAAACGATCGGCGAGCCCCAGTGTGGCCAACAGCTTCGCCAGTCCCACAAATCCAATGCGCCCGGTGCTCTCGAAACGGCGAAGCGTCGCGATGCCAACCCCGCTGCGTTGGGCGAGATCGTCCTGACGCCAGGACAGCGCCATGCGATGGGCACGGATTAGGTCGCGTGCCTCTCGGATGATGTCGGCCTCGTTTTTAAGCGATAACATATGATTACTTAGCAACAGAAAATTGATTTAAGCAATCATTAGTGATAGTAAATAGAGCCCGATTCAGGTGTTGCGGGAGTGGCAACCGAGGGCTTTTCAGTCCACTGCGGATTTCACTCACCGGTTTAATTCTTGGGCCTATTCCATTCGATTCGCCGCATTGCGCACGACAGAACCATGGTGCGAGCGGACGATGGCCATCAGCCCCGTGCGCACGGTCGGTTCGATCTTCGGCCAGGCTGCGATGACCTCTTCCATCTCCGCCACCCAGGCCTCCAACTTTGGGTCAATTTCTGGCGCATTTTCGGCGTGTGCACCTCCTTGTGCACCGGCCTTCGTGAGGCTTTTGTAAGTCTTACCGCCTAGGCACGCTTGCAAAAGGGAACGCAGCAGTTCGAGTCTCTTCGCCCGCTCCATTTTAGAAAAGCGTCCAGTGGTGTCACCGGGCGCTTTTTTGTGCCCTAACCCGAGTTCGTCAGTTCGCGCGGTGGGCGAAAAAAGTTTCCGAGGTGGGTGTCCGACGGCGGCGTTTCGGCTATGAGGGAAGCCCGTGCGCCAAGTCAATGTAGTGCCGAACACCCTCTTGTTGGCCGGTGCGGTTCCAGCGATACTGCCGGCATGTTCCTGCGGCGGAAAACAAGAAGTCGCGCGGGGTCGGTTACAGCTATTGGCGTCCGTGCGAGACGGTGCGCACCGCGCGAGGACCGCGGCATCGTCCCGTAGGTCTTCCGCAGGGCGTGGAAGTCGATCCGGCGGCCGCGCGTGGGGTGTATGCGGATCAATTCAGCGGCATGACGAACGATTCGGTGCCGCTGGCCGTGCTATAACAGACGCGGGCGAGGCAGATAGAAAGGTTCAACGCGGAGCTGACCGGAGCCGAGCGGGAATTCCTGCTGTCGCTGAAACGGATGGAACCCAAGTGGGATTTGCTCGGGCTGCCGGGAATCGAACGACTGCCGGGCCCGCAATGGAAACTCTACAATCTACGAAAAATGCCGGCGAAGAAACACGGGGACGCGGTCGCGCGATTGAAGGAGAAACTCGGGTTGTAAGGCTAACTTGGTTGATCGACCCGGTGCGTCGCTTCGCTGCCACGGCGCGCCGCCTCGAACGCGCCACGCGAGCCAGCGTTGGTGGGTCGCATCGGGGATGAGGTATCCGCCGCCTTGCCAGGGGAAGACATTATTTGACTACAGCATCACTTCCGAACCCATGTTCAGGATGGCCTGCGGGGAACGGCCGCAGCAGCGGATGGAAAGCCACGGTGAACCGGGCGGACTTCGTGGCGGAATATTTCAAACCCATCGCGACCGGACTGGAGAGCGAGAAATTCTGGGTGCTGTGCCTCAAACGGATGAACCGTATGGCTGCCGCGAATGAACGGCTCCGCGCGCGGCGAGTTGTTTGCGCAGACGTCAAGCGGGATGATGTTTGGGCGCGGGACGGAGGATCCCGCGACACCGGCGACGAAAGCAGAGCCGCTAGCCGCCGCTCTTGATGTAGGCGTAGCCTTCCTCCTGTTTGCGGATGACTTCGCTGACGCCGGAATCGACGGTCGTGGACAGCTCGATGAGATCCTTCTTCTCGATCTTCTCCCGCTTCATCGTGTTCTCGCACGCGGCGAAGACGACGCCATCGGCGGAGAGTTTTTCGAGCTTTGCCTTAAGCTCCGCGTTCTCGGCGGAAGTCTTCGCGAGCAGCATCTCGACGCCTTTGCCGTGGGTGACCACTTCGATCTTCGTGGTCTTCGCGCCGAGCGCTTTTTGGACGTTCTCGACGTTGCGCAAAGCGCCCTGCCATTTCTCCGCGCCATCGATGGCGACTTCAAAGACGACCTTGTGCGTTTTGTCGGCGCTTGGTTTTTTTGGTTCGGCAGTAATGGCCGTGAGCGGCAGCGCGGCGAGTGCGGCGATGGTTATGAGCAGGGTTTTCATGGTTGCGTTTGCTTTCGTCGATTAGCGGGGGAAGAACCTTTCGAGCGCGAAGAGCATGCCGGTGAGCAGCACCGCCATGAGCGCGACGGACGCGCCGCGCGGGAGGTGCAGCACTTCGGCAAGGGTGAGTTTTCCGCGGTCGCCCCATTTCTCGACGGTCCTCTTCAGCGTGCCGGAAAGCTCGGCGTAGAGCCATGAGCCGGCGACGAGGCCGGCCATGCCGAAGAGCGCATCCCAGCTTCCCTGGCCGAGCGCGGCGGCACCGGTGCCGGGACAGTAGCCGATGAGCGCGAAGCCCGCGCCGAAGACGAGTCCGCCGATGATGTTAGAACCAAGCTTGGTCGGTTTGATGTGCAGATTGACCTTCGCGAAATGGTGCAGCGCGAATATGCCGACCATGCCGACAACGACCGCGGTCATCATGATTTTCACGACGGTCCAGTCCTGAAGCAGGAGCTGTCCAAGCAGGATGTGGTATTTGCCGACACCGCCTTTTTGGAGGAGGAATCCAAAGGCGAGGCCGAAGATCAGCGCGCTGATGATTTTCTTCGGCGCCGCGATGGGCGGCGGCTCGGCGATGCTCGATTCTTTGACGGCTTTGCCGGGGTCGATCATGGGTCAGACGTGGAAAAGGAGCATCGCGACCGCGACGCCGCCGATGAAGAAACAGACGACGGCAATCCACGATGCGACGTTGAGCTGCATGGTGCCGCTGATGCCGTGGCCGCTCGTGCAGCCGCCCGCGAGCCGCGCGCCGAAGGCCATCAACCCGCCGCCGGCAAAGGCGACGCCGCCGCGCAATGCGATGCTGTCGCCGAAGCGCGCGCTCCACATTGGTGGCACCCATTCGTTGACGAATTCGCCGCCGGTCAGCGCCGCGATGAGCGCGCCGCCCATGGCCGCGAGCACGAAGATGAATTCCCAATTCGCCGTCGGCGGCTCGGTCTTGAAATAGGCGAGTTCTTCGGTGTGCTTTCGCGCGAAGAGCTTGCCGATCAAACCGGCTACGGTGGCGTAAAAGGACGATGCGCCGATGGGCTTGTCGGAGAAATAGAACGTCAGCCACGAGAGCACCCCAATGCCCGCACCGACGACATACGGGGACCACGCCGGGCCGGGATAATTGCGGGCGTCGAGGGCGGGACCGGCGGCGACAGCGCTGAGCGGGAGGAGCGCCAGTGCGGCGATTGCACCCGCGCGGAATTTCGGGTGACTCTTCGCCTTCATTCCACTTTTCCGTCGATCGGAAACCCTGCTTTCTTCCATGCCTGCCAGCTTCCGGGGACGTTGCAGACGGAGGCAAAGCCTTCCTGCTTCAACATGCTCGCGGCGATGCTCGCGCGGTAGCCGCTGTCACAATAAATCGCGGTCGGGCGCGTTTTATCGAGCTCGCCGATGTGCTTGCGCAGCTCGCCAAGGAAGAGGTGGCGGGCGCCGGGGATGTGGCCCTGCTTCCATTCGCTCGGCGCGCGCACGTCGATGAGTTGCAGCCGCTCACCCGCGGCGTGGATTTCGTGGACCGTCATCTGGCCGACTTCGGCGAGCTCGAAGCCCGCGTTGTCCCACGCCTTCATCCCGCCGACGAGATAGCCTGCGAACTTCGTGTAGCCGCTGCGGATGAAGAGCTTCACGACTTCATCAATCTCGCTGTCGCGATCGAGCACGAGCAGCACCGGCTCGTCGGGTTCGAGCAGCCAGCCAGCCCAGATCGTGAGCATCGGCGAGCCGCCGATATTGAGCGCGCCGGAGATGTGGCCTCCGCCAAAGCCGAGCATCGTGCGTGTGTCGATGAGTAGGCCGGCTTTCTCCTCGATCGCTTGCTTGAAAGCCTTCGGCGGCAGGCCGGGCACGCGCGGCAGATGGCCGAGAATCTTCGGCCCTTTCGCGTTCACCTTTTTCATCCGCGGGTAATAGGTCGGAACCGGCGGCGCGGTGCTGAGCGCGTAGTCGGTGAAAGATTTCACATCCTGAAATTGCAGGAACGGATTGAAGCGCCGCTCGTAGCCGATCGCGCTTTCGAGGCGGTCGCCGATGTCCGCGCCGCACGGCGAGCCGTGGCCGTGCGCGGGATAGATGAGGACGCTGTCGGGCAGGCCGAGGTAAAAATCACGCAACGTGTGAAACTGCTGCTCGGCGAGTTTTTCCGTCTCGCTTTCACCGAGCAAATCGGGCCGGCCGGCGGAGCTGACGAAGAGCGAATCGCCGGTGATGACGCCCCACGGCGTGTCGGCGTGATCCTTCTCCGCGAGCAGATACGAGACGTGTTCGGGCGTGTGCCCAGGCGTGTGT
>JBKJRG010000574.1:0-6918 GCA_046594805.1 Opitutaceae bacterium
GGGGGTTGCCCGTGGGCGAGCAGCGGCGCGAGGAGCAGGAGCAACAGCGTTTTTCGCACGGCGGTTGGTTTCAGTTTTGGGCGGGACGCGCAAATTTATTTGCGGACCACGGCCACCGCGCCTCACTCGTCGGCACATGTCGTCTCTCGCCGAACTCACCGCGCAGCTTGCCGCTGGCCGCGATCTCGAGGCGGCGCAGGTGGAGGCGGCGGCGGGCGCGCTGGCCTCGAGCGAAGTGGGGGACGAGGCGAAAGCGGAGTTCCTTTCCGCCCTCGCCCAAAAAGGGGAGACTGCCGCGGAAGTGGCGGCTTTTGCGACGGCGTTTCGCGCGCGCGCGCTCAATCCCGGCGTCGAGGCCTGGGCCGATCGCGCGATCGATATCGTCGGGACGGGCGGGGACCACGCGGGCGGCTTCAATATTTCCAGCATGGTCGTGCTGGTGCTGGCGAGTGCGGGGGTGACGGTGATGAAGCACGGCAACCGCGGGATCACTTCGAAGTGCGGCAGTGCGGATCTCCTGGCCGCGCTGGGCGTGAAGCTCGAAGCCCCACCGGACACCGTCCGCCGCGCGCTCGATCAACTCGGCTTCGTGTTCTTTTTTGCGCCGGCGTATCACCCCGCCTTCAAGCACATCGCTCCGGTGCGAAAGGCCCTCGCCGCCCGCGGCCAGCGCACGGTGTTCAACATTCTCGGCCCGCTGATTAATCCCGGCCGTCCGGCGCACGTGCTGCTCGGCGTGTTCTCCGCGGCGTGGGTGTCGAAGCTGGCGGCGGCCTTGGAAACGCTCGGCGCCCGCGCGGGCCTCGCCGCCCACGGCGTAATCGACGCCAACCGTGGCATCGATGAAATCACCACGGCTACGACCAATCGCGTCCGCGGATTTGGCCAGCGCCGGGACGTGGACGGCGAATGGCGCGCGGTCGATTTTGGCCTGTCCCCTGCGCCTTTTTCCGATCTGGCCGGCGGCGACCTGGCGGCGAACCGGGCGATCGTCGAGGCGGTGCTCGCGGGCAGGGGTCCGGCCGGGCTGGTCGATACGATTGTGTTGAACGCTGCGATCGGGCTCTGGCTGGTGGGTCGCACCGCGAGCGTGCGCGAGGGGCTGGCCCCGGCGCGCGAGCTGCTGTTGAGTGGCGCCGTGCAGAAAAAAATCGCAGCCACGCAGGAGTTTTTTCGCTCATGAGCCGGAAATATTTCGGCACCGATGGCGTGCGCGGCCCTTATGGCGGGCCGTTGATCAACGAGGACTTTGCCGCGCGGCTTGGCTGGGCGGCGGGCCAGTGGCTGAACGGAAATGGGAGGGTGCTGATCGGGCGCGACACGCGGTTCTCCGGGCCGGCCCTCGAAGCGGCGGTGGCACGGGGGTTGCGCGCCGCGGGGGCAGCCCCGGTGTCGCTCGGCGTCGTGCCCACGCCGGCGGTCTCCCGCGCCGTGCGGACGGAGGGGGCTGCGCTGGGCGTGGTCATCACCGCGTCGCACAATCCGGCGGAAGACAACGGCATCAAATTTTTCGGCCCGAGCGGGATTAAGCTGACCGACGAGCAGGAACTCGCCTTGGAAGCGCTGCTGCCGGCAAACCTGCCCGGGCCGGCATCCGCCCTGGGCGCGCCGCGCGAAATCCTCACGCGCGTGGCGGCCGATTACATCCGGGCGGCGCAAGGGTTGCTGCCAGTCAATGCGCTCCGCGGGTGGCGCGTGGTGCTCGACACCGCCAATGGGGCCACCTGTGCCACGACTCCGGCCGTCCTGAGGGCGTTCGGCGCCGAGGTGATCGGGATCGGCGATGCGCCCGATGGCCGCAATATCAATGCGGGCGTCGGGAGCGAACACCCCGGGCAACTGGCCGCGCGGGTGAGCGCGGAAAAAGCCCGGCTGGGGATCGCCCACGATGGCGACGGCGATCGATGCGTGATTTGCGATGAAACCGGCGTCGTGCTCGATGGCGACGAAGTGCTCACGCTTCTCGCCACCCATGCGCTGGCGCAGGGCCGCCTGGTCCAAAACACCCTCGTCATCACGGTGCAGTCGAACCTCGGCGTCGACGCCGCCGTCGGCATGGCGGGCGGCCGGGTCCTGCGCACGGCGGTGGGCGACCGGTATGTGATCGAGCGGATGCTGGCGGAGGGCGCAACGTTGGGCGGGGAATCGTCGGGTCACATTATTTTCTCCGAACTGGCGCCGACGGGCGATGGACTGGTCGCCGCGCTTAAGGTGATCGAAGTGATGCGCTCCACCGGCCGGCCGCTTTCGGCGCTGCGCCAGGTTTTGAAAAAATTTCCGCAGGTGACCGCGGCGCTCAAAGTGCGTGAGAAAAAGGCCCTCGAAACGCTGGTAAAACTGCCGGCCGCAATTCGCGCGATCGAAGGCGAACTCGGCGCCCAAGGCCGCGTGCTGGTGCGTTACTCGGGCACGGAGGCGAAATTACGTTTGCTCGTTGAAGGACCGACGGATGCCGCGGTCCAGGACGCGCTGGCACGGCTCGACGCCGCGGCGCGGTTGGATCTCGAGGTTTTGTAGGTTTTTGCTGAACAGGTGGGGGCGGCTCTCCGAGCCGCACTGGGTTCCCGGGTGAGCATCGCGAGAGAGCGCGAATTGACCTTTTGACCCAGGCCGGCTCGGAGAGCCAGCCCCACCCCGGAAGGGCAACGCGGGGAGGTTTCGCGTAGTGGCACGCGTCTGCCACGCTACAGGGTTGACCGCTTCCGGCGCGGAGACTTCGCTGCGACACCCTATGCCCGAAGTTTCCGTCGCTTCGCTCGACCCGCGTCACCAAAAACTGGTGGACAATGCACGCGTCGCGCTGGAGCGCGGCAATCTGGAGTACGTGCGGGAGGTGACCTCCACCGTTTTGAAAATGACGCCCGGGTGCCTGCCGGTGCGCCGGCTGCAGCGCATCGCGCAACTGCGCCAGGCGCGGATCAAGGGCGGCGGCTTCATGGCGAAGATGTCGAGCGGACTTTCGACCGCCCCCTTCATGTTCGGCGGCGGCCGGAAAGATCCGGCGAAGCAGCTCGAGTCGGCCGAGATGTTGCTCGCGAAGGATCCGAATAATAGCGCGGCCTTGAAAATGCTGGCGGACGCCGCCGGGGCCCTGGGCCTGCCCGAAACCGTCGCGTTTGCGCTCGATGCCGTCCGCGAGCTCGATCCGGAAAACCGCGGCAACCTGCTCGCGCTGGGCGAAGCCTGGCTCTCGGCCGGAAAACCGGGCGAAGCCCTGAAAATCGCCGACGACATCCTGCGAGTTAAGCCGACCGATGCGGACGCGCAAAACCTGATGCGCAAGGCCTCGGTGGCGCAGACGGTCACCAAGCATAGTTGGGACCAGCAAACGACTTTCCGCGACAAGCTGCGGGATGAAGGCCAGGCGGTTTCGCTCGAGCAAGGGGCCAAGATGGTGACGGCCGACTCGATGACGCAGCGGCTGCTCGAGGAGGCGCTCATTCGCGTGGCGAAGGAGCCGATGAACATGAATCACTATCGGAGCGTCGCGCAGGCCTATCGCCAACTGGGCAACCTGGAGGATGCGCTGGTGTGGGTGCGCAAGGCGCGCGACCAGCCGACCGGGCGGACGGATGCCGCGTTGGAAAAGCAGGAATCGGAACTGGCGACCGCGGTGGTCGAAAAGCACATGAAGGACGCCGAGGCGGCCGTGGCGGCTGCGCCCGGCGACACTGCGGCGCAGGCGAAACTCACCGCCGCGCAAAAGGAGTTCACGGAATTTCGGCTCACCGAATCGCGGCGTTACGTGGAGCGTTATCCGAACGATTATCCCGCGCGGCAGGCGCTCGGCTCGCTGTTGCTGGAGCTGGGCCAAATCGATGCGGCGATCGCGCAGTTTCAACAGGCGCAGAAGGGTCCGCAGGTGCGGGTGGCCGCGTTGGTGGGGCTGGGCCGCTGCTTCAAGGCCAAGAAACTTTTCGATCTGGCCGTCGCTCAGCTCAACAACGCGAAGGGCGATCTCAGCACGATGGATGACACCAAGAAGGATGTCATCTACGAGCTGGGCACGTGCTACGAACTGATGGGCAAACCGGACCTCGCGATCGCCGAGTTCAAGATCATCTACAGCGAGGACATCGGGTTCCGCGACGTGGCGGACAAGATCAACGCGTTTTATTCGAAATCGTAGTGGCTGCGGCATCCTGCCGCACCCACTCCCAGGCAGACCGGACCTTAGGTTCTTCACTTCTTCATTCCCCATGAAAAATCTCCTCCTGGCCACGCTCGGACTGTCGGTCGCCGGCCTCGTTTTGGCCGACCAGAAAACCAGAACGCTGGATGTGTACTGGATCGATTCAGAGGGTGGCGGCTCGACGCTGATCGTGACGCCGGAGAACGAATCGGTGCTGATCGACACCGGAAATCCCGGCGGCCGGGACCCCGCGCGAATCGTCACGGCAGCGAAGGCGGCGGGGCTGACCAAGCTCGATCACGTCCTGATTACCCACTGGCACGGCGATCATTTCGGCGGAGCGGCGGAAGTGGCGGCGCAATTGCCCTTCGGCGCGCTTTACGAGCGTGCCATTCCTGACGGCGATCCGGATGGGCGGGTCCAGTCGATGTGGCCGGTGCAATCGAAACCGTACCGTGCCATTGCCGCCAAGCGCGTTGCCCTCGCGCCGGGTGTCGTCATCCCGCTGAAGGCCATCGGCGCTCGCGGCCCCAAGCTGGAACTTCGCTGCCTCGCGGCGGACCAGAAATTTGTCGAGCCCACGGCCGCGCAGCAGCGAACGCAGAATCCGCTCACGGGTTCGGTGCCGGCGAAGCCCGTCGACACCAGCGACAACGCCAACAGCGCCGTTTTTCTTCTCTCCTTCGGCGGCTTCCGCTTTTTCGACGGCGGCGACCTCACCTGGAACATCGAGGAGAAGCTCGTCACGCCCTACAACCTTCCGGGCGTCGTGGATGTTTATCAGACCAATCACCACGGCCTCGAGGTGAGCAATCACCCCGTGCTGGTGCAGAGCCTCGCGCCAACGGTGGTGGTAATGAACAACGGGCCGCAAAAAGGCGGACAAGCCGGTGCGTTCGCCGCGATCAAGACCGCGAAATCGGTCCAGGCCCGTTATCAGGTGCACAAGAGCTTCAATGTTTCTGGTGATGAAAACGCGCCCGACGAGTTCGTCGCGAATCATCAAAACCTGGTCAGGGCCGAGGCGGTGAAGTGTCCGGCGAACCTGATCAAGATGTCCGTCGCGCCGGATGGTAAGAGCTACACCATCAGCATCCCCGCGACCGGGCACACGCGCACGTACCAGACGAAGGGGTAGGAGCCGCCGTTGCCGCAGGTGCAGAAAGTGTCGTCAGGCGCGAGCGCCTGATTGGGCCAGCCACACCGCCGCACCCATCAATCCGAGGCTTACCCCCAGCGCCGGCAAGTTTGCCTGCTCGCCGAAAAAAAGCAGCGACACCGCCACGGCGAGCGGCACCTTCGCGTTGTTCATCACCGCGAGGGTGCCGGCGCTCACCTGGGTTGCCCCCACATTCCAGAGGAAAAACCCAACCCCCGAGGCGAGGATGCCGAGGTAGAGCAGCGTGATGAGCTGCGGGGTGGTCAGCGCCACCGAGACATCCCGTGAGAGCAAGGCGACCAGTCCGACGACGAACGCGCCGGCATAGAGGAGCGCGAACACGTCGCGATCGCGCACCGAGGCATGTTGCGCCCGCCAGCGACGGTAGAGCACCTGGCCGATGGCGAAGGACGCGTTCGAGAGTTGCACGAGCGCGAGTCCGGCCAGCGTGAGGTTGAGATCGGCGGCTCGCACGGTGACGAACGCCGTGCCCGCCACCGCCAGCAACGCCGCGGCCAGCGCCCGCAGTCGCAGCTTCCGGTCGAGCGCATCCGCGAGCAGGGTGACAAAAATCGGCGTGGTGATGGTGAACAACGCCGCCTCGTACGCGCGCAGGTACCGGAAGCTTTCGATGTAGGCCAGGTACATGACGCCGAACTGCACCGCCCCGATTGCCAGCAGATGGAACGCATGGCGCGTCGTGATACCCCGCAGCCGGAGGAAGGGAATCAACACCAGGAGAGCAAGGCCCAGCCGCGCGGCGGCGACGAATGCGCTGTCGAGCCCGGGCAGATAATTCCGAATCAAGCCAAACGAAAAGGCCCAGATGAAGGAAACGAGGACCAGCAGCGCCATGAAGGGGAATCGGCGCACAGGCTGTCGCGCGAGGCAAAGCAAAGTTGGCAAAACTGGCAGTCCGGGAATCGCAGCGCGCGCGCGCGTCCCTGCCAATTGAAGCAGGAAGCCAGGAAGCCATGAACCAATCCGCCGATTTTTCCTGGCTTCCTGGTTTCCTGCCCCCTCAGAACAGGATCCAGCCCGCGAGCCCCGCCGCAAAAATGATCGCCGGAATACTGAATTTGGATTTCAAAGCGTAGAGAATCCCCAGCGCGACGGCAAAGATGACGAATGCTTGTGCATTCGGAATCGCCACGACTCCGAGTTTCACCGCCGTCACCGCGATCAATCCCACGACCGCTGCGGTGACGCCGTCGAGGAATCGGCGCAACTGCGGCCGCGCGATGACAGCTTCGAGATGGCGGTGAAAAAGCAGGGAGAATCCGAAGGCAGGGAGAAAAACGCCCAGGGTCATCGCCAGGGCGCCCGCCGCCCCGCCGCCAAAGAAACCGACGAAGGTCGAAAAAATAATCAACGGCGCCGGCAGGATACCGGACAAGGCGACGCCATCCACGAAGTCCCGCTCAGTCATCCAGCGCCCGCGTTCCACCGCGTCTTTCCGGAGCAAAGGAATCGCGGTGTAGGCGCCCCCGAACGTGAGCAAGCCCGCGCGCAAGCCCGAGCCAAAGAGTTCGCCCGTGCCGGCCTGGCCCGTCTGGCGGTTTTCCAGCGCGACCGGCGGAGGCTCCACGGGAAAGAACCGCTCCCGGCCGTGAACGATGGGCGACCC
>JBKJRG010000630.1:0-3608 GCA_046594805.1 Opitutaceae bacterium
TCTCCTCGTGCTTTTGAATACTGAAAGGTGACCCTGTAGGCCAGCTCGCTTGCGAGCGCTTTCCAGAGCGCGCGCAAGCGCGCTGACCTACGTCGGACTGAATAGATACGGCTTAGAACTTACTTTGCTGCTCAAGGTGGAGCGGCTTGTCCCCAAGCCGCTTTGTAGGGGCGTCGCTTGACGACGCCCGGCGGGCGCCGACAAGCGGCGCCCCTACGTCAAAAAAACGGCTTGAGGTCAAGCCGCTCTACCTCAATTCATCGCTTCCCCCTCAAATGTAATACATCTCGGTCGGGTTCTTGGTGGAAAGCTGGTTGAGCGTGTAGCTCTTGGTCTTCTCGACCAAACCCTGGCCAATCTCGTCCCACACCTGCTTGAGCCGGCGGCCGCTGCGGCCGTCGAAATTCCCGCTGAGCTGCAGGCACTGGCCTTCGACCGCCATCAGGATGTCGTAGAGCGAAATCTCCTCGGGCGCGCGGGCGAGGGCGTAGCCCCCGCGATTCCCGCGCCGGCTCGTGATCAGGCCGTGCTCGCGCAGGTCGCCGAGGATCTGGGCGAGAAAATTGGCCGGCACCGCTTCGGTCTGCGCGAGGTGCTCGATCTGCGCCAGCTCGCCCGAGCCGTGCAAGCGCGCCAGCTCCGCCATGACGCGGCAGGCATAGTCGACTTTGACGGAGATCTTCACCGGGGGCTCAAATGATATAGTCGCCGTTTTCCGGTTTCACCACTTCGCGCGGCGGATGCAGCATGCCGGCGGCCACCGTCGCATTCGTACCCGGTTCGATCAGGATGAAAGAACCGGTCAGCCGGTTCGTCGCATAACCATCGAACACCAGCGACCGCGCCGCGCGCAGCCGGACTTCGCCGATGTCGTTCATCGCGAGCTCGGCCGGTTCGGGTTCGGTCTCGAGCGTGCTCATGTTCAGCTTGTGGGTGATTTCGGTCACCACGACCTGGACGGTGTGCGTGGTGTGTTTCAGCAGGTACTTCCTGCCGCGCTGCAAGGCGCGGGAATGCATCCAGCAAATCTCCGCGTGAACGTCGGCGCTCGCGCCCGGCAGGTGGTCGGGCGAGATCAGCATGCTGCCGCGACTGACATCGATGTCGTGCTCGAGGACGAGCGTGACGGATTGCGGGCAGAACGCTTCCGCCACCAGCCCGTCGTAGGTCCAGATTTGTTTCACGGTCGTCACGATGCCGGCGGGCAGGGCGATGATTTTCTGCCCGGTGCGCACAATCCCGCCGGCGATCTGGCCGCTGAAACCGCGGAAATCATGCAGCGCCGGATCGGTGGGATTGTTCGGCCGGTTGACCCATTGCACGGGCAGGCGGAAGCCCTGCAGGTTCCAGTCGCTCGCGATGTGCACGGTCTCGAGGTGGCCGAGCAGGGTTGGCCCCACATACCATGGTGTGTGGGGCGACGCATCGACGACATTGTCGCCATTGAGCGCGCTTAGCGGGATGAACTTCACGTCTTTGATGTCGAGTCGCGGGAGAAATTCCTCGAATTGCGCGCGGATCTCCAGGAAGCGCGCCTCGCTCCACCCCACGAGATCCATCTTGTTGATCGCGACCACCAGGTGCGGGATGCGCAGGAGCCCGGCGATGGCACTGTGGCGGCGGCTCTGCTCGATCACGCCCAGCCGTGCATCGACGAGGATGATGGCGAGGTTGGAGAGCGACGCGCCCGTCACCATGTTGCGCGTGTACTGCACATGGCCGGGAGTGTCGGCGATGATGAATTTGCGCCGCGGGGTCGCGAAATAGCGGTAGGCCACGTCGATCGTGATCCCCTGTTCGCGCTCGGCACGGAGGCCGTCCGTGAGATTGGCAAGATTGATCTGCCCGCCGCCCGTGATGTCCGCCGAGCGCTCCAACGCCTCAATTTGATCCTCCATCAGCGATTTCGAATCATAGAGTAGCCGGCCGATGAGCGTGGATTTGCCGTCGTCGACGCTCCCGCAGGTATTGAGGCGCAGGATGTCGATCGGGACGGTCACAGGTGGAGCAGACGTCATGTCTTCGGTAAACATTTAGAAATATCCCGCCTTTTTCCTGTCTTCCATCGCGGCCTCGGACGATTTGTCGTCGGCGCGCGAACCGCGCTCGGTGACGCGCGCGGCGGCGATTTCGGCGATGATGTCCTCGACGGTGGTGGCCGGGGATTCGACGCAGCCGGTGCTGATAATGTCGCCGATGGTCCGCACGCGCACCACCAAGTCGCGCACCTCCTCTTTTGCCTTCGGCGGCACCAGCTCGTTGACCGGCAGCCACTGGCCGCCCCGCCGCACACATTGGCGCCGGTGACTGAAGTAGATGCTCGGGACCTCCAGCTTCTCGCGCTGGATGTACTCCCAGACATCCATTTCGGTCCAGTTGCTGAGAGGGAAGACCCGCATGTTTTCCCCGGGATTCAGCCGGCCGTTGTACAGATTCCAGATTTCGGGGCGCTGATTCTTCGGATCCCATTGGCCGAAGCTGTCGCGGAAACTGAAGAAGCGCTCCTTCGCGCGGGCCTTTTCCTCGTCCCGCCGGGCACCACCAATGCAGCAATCGAAACGAAACTCCTCGATCGCGGCCAGCAGGACGGGAATCTGGAGCCGGTTGCGACTGATTTCACCGGGTGCCGGGTGGGCGATACCACGGGCGATCGCCTCCTCGACGGTCCGGATGATGAGCTTCGCGCCAAGTTGGCGGGCGCGCCGATCGCGGAATTCGTTCAACTCGGGAAAATGGTGGCCGGTGTCGACGTTGAGCAACGGCATCGGGAGATCGGACGGGCGAAACGCTTTCTCCGCGAGTCGCAGGAGACAGATCGAGTCCTTGCCGCCGGAAAAGAGAAGGGCGGGACGCTCAAACTCGCCCGCGACCTCGCGCATGATGTGAATCGCCTCGGTCTCGAGGTGCTGAAGGTGATCGAGGTGGTAGCTGGGCATCGGGACGAAAACCGAAGTTCGGAGTTTGGTGTCTGGAGTTTGGCGTTCGGCGACGGATCGCGGGGGTCGTTGAGCCGGCTACGAAACCTGCGCCCCGGCGGCAGCGGCCGCATCTCCGCCCCACCTGGCGTGGAGGCCACATTCGCGTTTTTCATCCGCCTTGGCCGGATCGAAATAATCCCACTCGTTGGGCAGATCGTGGCGCGCCAGGTAAGTTTCGAGGTCGGCATCGCTCACATAGAAAAACGGGCTCACCTTAAGTGCGCCGAAATTCTCGTCGAGCGACACGATGTCGAGGCCCGCGCGGTTCGGGTTCTGCACTTTGCGCAAGGCAGTGAGCCACACCGCTGGCGCCAGCTCTTTCATGCCACGCTGAAAAGGCTCCAGTTTCATGAGCGCGCTGAATTTCTTGAGGCCCACCTCGTCCTCAGTCGTCGGGATCGGCCCGTGGACCGCATCGCGATGAGCCGCGGTCAAACGCGGCAGGAACGGGTGCAGGTTCAGCCCCAACTTCGCCCGCAATGCCTCCGCGTGAAGATAGGTGGCGGGCCGATTGTAACCGTGATCCACCCAGAGCACGGGAATTTTTGGTTGCACCTGCACCGCGAGATGAAGCATGGCGGCTTCGAAGGGCCGGAAATTGGTGGAGACGAGAGCGCGACCGTTGGCGCG
>JBKJRG010000773.1:0-8445 GCA_046594805.1 Opitutaceae bacterium
CGGCATCGCCGCCTGCACGAGCATCACCCGCTTCAATTCGATCGTGCAGGGCAGGTAGCGCGCGAGCAGCAGGATGAGCAGCGGCAGCAAACCCAGCCGCAGCGCGATCGCGGCGCACGAGATCTTCGGGTCGAACAATTCCCGCGGGTGGTTCAGATAATTGGCGAGGTTCACCCCGCTCATGATCAGACCGAGCGGAATACCGCACACGGCCAGCGCATGAATCGTCGTGGTCAGGACCATGGGCAGATGTGGGGTCAGCCCGCTCAGATTGCATCCCACCGCCAGCACCAGCGTGATCAGGACGGGCCCGGCGAGCCGGCGCCAGCCCTCGCGCAGCGATTGTCCGCTCAGCACCAGCACGCCCACCGTCCAAAGCGCGATTTCCACCCCGACGTTGTGCACCAGCAACACGCCCTGGCTCTCCGCGCCCCACATCGCCGCCATGATCGGCAACGGCAGATAACCGTAGTTCGTGATGCCCACCGTGAGGGCAAAGGTCCGAAGTCCCGTGCCCACCTGCAGGCCGATGGCCTTCGCGACCAGCAGTCCCGCGCGGATGCCGAGCCAGGTGATGCCAAACCCAACCAGCGGGGGAAGCAGGAGGTTTTCGGCGGAGCGCAGCGCGGCATTATTCGAGACCGATTCGAAAATCAGGCACGGGTAGAGCACATTCACCACGAGTCGAATCAGGCTGTTCTCCGCCTCGCCCTCGACCCAGTGCACGCGTCGCACCGCCACGCCGACGCCAAGCAGCGCAAACACGGGCAGCACGAGCTGCAGGAGTTGGAAATAAGTCGGAATGAGCGAGAGTGGAAATGAGCGATGGACGGAAAAGGCACAAGGCCCCTCGTGCCCCGGAGCCTCGCCTTCCCCGTGCCCCTGCGGCGCTGCTTCAGGCCGTCGCGCTCGTCGCCATGGCCAGGCCCGCGAGCATTCCCGTGGTCCAGGCCGACTGAAAATTAAACCCGCCGGTCACGCCGTCGACGTCGAGCACTTCGCCGGCGAAATGCAGCCCCGGGCAAACGCGGCTCTCCATCGTGCGAAAATCGACCTCGGAAAGCCGCACGCCTCCGCACGTCACGAATTCCTCCTTGAACAGACTTTTTCCCACCACGGTGAATTCCGCGGCCGTGATCTGCGCCGCGAGCGTCCCGAGCGCCGCGTTGGCCACGCCCGTCCACGGCGTCGCCGGTGGGATCCCCGCCGCAGTCACCAGCCTTTCCCATAGCCGCTGCGGCATCGCGAGCGGGCTCCACGTCGCGATCTGCTTCCGCAGGTTTTTTCCGCGCACTTCAGTGAGCTCCTGGACCAGCGAATCGCGGGTGTGGGGCGGGGCAAAGTTGACGTTCAAACCAAACTCGTACTTCACCGCCGCCAGTTCGCGCGCACCCCAGGCGGACAACTTCAAAACCGCCGGCCCGCTCAGTCCCCAATGCGTGATCAACAGCGCGCCGCTTTCGCGGAGCTTCGAGCCCCGCACGCTGACCTCCGCCTGCTCGACCGAGACGCCCGAGAGCCCAATCAGGCGCGCATCATCGATGTGAAACGTGAACAATGACGGCACGAGCGGCTCGATGTTATGCCCGAGCGCCTCAGCCATCATGAACCCCGCGGATGAGCGGTTGCCCCCGGTCGCCAGCAGGAGTCGATCGCAGCGCACGCCGCTACCGTCCGTGAGGGTCACCCAAAAATCGGGCGGGCCGCCGGCCCGACCCACGCGCTCGGCCTTGCGCACGCCCATGGTCACCAGCCGCACGCCGGCGGTTTCGGCTGCCCGTTGCAGGCAGTCGACGATGGTCGCGGAGTCGTCGGTGATGGGAAACATCCGACCGTCCTCCTCGGTCTTGAGCTCGACGCCGCGGGCGGCAAACCATTCGACGGTGTCGCGCGGCTGCCAGCGATGAAACGCGCCGAGCAGCTCCCGGCCACCTCGGGGATAACGCTTCACCAACTCGCGCGGCTCGAAGCAGGCGTGGGTGACGTTGCACCGCCCGCCGCCGGAAATGCGGACCTTGGCCAGGGGATGCGCCGTCGCCTCATAGAGCGTGACCTCGCCGGCCGCGCCGAGCTTCTCCGCGCACGCAATCGCCGCGAAAAAGCCCGCGGCGCCGCCGCCCACCACCATCACGCGTTTCAACTCGGACATCCGCGCACGTTGCGCGAGGCCGGCGTGGAGTCGAAACGAAAGCGGGTCCCTCCCCGTGGGGACGCAGTTGGCGACCGGTTCGGCGCGATGTCGCGCGCCTCAAAACGCACGCAGGTCTGATCCGCGAGACCCACCGGCGGTCGTATATGCCCAGGTAGGGCTGGCGCTCGTCGCCAAGCCGTCGCGCAGGGGGCGTGCCGATACGTGGGATCAATTGACGCGTTTTCCGCAACGGCATGGCGGCAAGCGCCAGCCCTGCCAAATGTCGGGGGACGATCGTGGAGGGGTGCGACGCACGCGTCCGCCGATTTCACGCGCAAAAAAACCGCCGCGGTCGAGACCGCAGCGGTTGCATCAAAATCGAAAGCTTTACGACGAAAGCTTGGTTTCCCTACTTCTTGCCGCCGCCGCCGGCCGGGGGCATCGCGTCGAACTTCTTCTGCTGATCAGGGGTCAGCACCCCGCGGATGTCGGCGTCACGTTTCTTGTTGATCGGAGCGCCCTTTTCTTTGCGCTCTTCCTTCGGGAGGGCCTGCGTCTCTTCGCGAGCCTTGGTGACGATGGCCGTGATCTTGGCCTTTTGATCGGCGCTGAGGCTGCCGACAGCCTGCTCGATGCGTTCAATTTGCTGTTCCGCGGTCATCCCGCCCTTTTTCTGTTGGGCTTGGAGAGGAGCGGACACAGCGACGCCCAGGGCGATTGCGGTCAAGAGTACCTTAAATGATTTCATATCAGGTCAGGAGTGAGGGGCTAACGGGTTGTTTAGTGAGAGGCACAGGTTGTGCCGGAACGAGGCATGACGTGCCCACTCGGGAAGAGTTACGGGGATTTTGCAAGGGCTTGCGGCAGGCCCTCCCCGTCTGCACCGTCGCGCCGATGATTGAGGTCGAGGCCCTTACCAAGCGCTATGGCGAGTTTACCGCCGTCCGCGACCTGTCTTTCGTGGTGCGCCCGGGTGAAGTCCTGGGTCTGGTGGGGCCGAACGGGGCCGGTAAAACCAGCACGTTGCGGTGCCTCGCGGGGATCATTCCCGCGAGCGCCGGGCAGGTCCGGATTGCCGGCCACGACATCGCGCGGCAATCGATCGCCGCGAAGCGCGCCCTCGCGTTTTTTGCCGACGAACCCCGGCTGTTCGAATATCTCACGGTTCGCCAGCACCTGAATTTCGTCGCTCGCGTCTACGGCGTCGCGCGTCACGAGGCCCTCGCCGAGCCCTTGCTCGAGGAATTCGAAATCGCCGACAAGGCGGATCAACTGCCGGGCGAGCTCTCGCGGGGAATGAAACAGAAACTGGCGATTGCCTGCGGGCTCCTGCATGGGCCGAGCGTGATGTTCTTCGACGAGCCACTGACCGGCCTCGATCCGCTCGGCATCCGCCGGATGAAAAACTCGATCATCAAACGCGCGCGGGACGGCTGCACCATCGTGCTCAGCTCGCACCTGCTCCACTTGCTCGAGGAAGTCTGCACCCACGTCCTCATCCTGAAAAGGGGCAGTAAAATCGCGGATGGCACCCTGGCTGAAGTCGCGGCGCGTTTCAGCAACGGCGAGCCGAAGGTGAGCCTCGAGGAAGTCTTCATCCGCGCCACCGGCGGCTCGGAAGACTGAATCTGAAGACATGCAAGACATGAAAGAACGCGAGACTTGGAAGACTCGGATGCCAGCCGCGTCTTTCATGTCTCACCGGTCTTATGTGTCTTATAGGTCTTATGGGTCTTATAGGTCTTCAAAGTCTTCCGCCTGATGCTCCGCGCGCTGCTTTATCTTCGACTGACGTCGCTCAAGAACTGGCTCTGGTCGCGGGGGAGTCGCTTGCGTCAGCCAAAGTACCTCGCTGGCGCGCTGGTGGGTGTGGCCTACTTCTATTTTTTCTTCTTCCGCCATCTGCCGGAGCCGGGGGAGCGCCGGCGCTTCGCAGCCGGTGATGACACGACACTCGATGCCGCGGCGATCATGCTGCCCATGGACTGGCTGCCCGCGGTGATGGCGCTGGGCGCGCTCGCCCTCCTGGTCTTCCTGACCCTGATGTGGGTCGTGCCCACGGGACCGGCGACGCTGGGATTCACCGAGGCGGAGATCGCGTTTCTTTTTCCGGCGCCGATCACGCGGCGCAGCTTGATCCACTTCCGGCTGCTCAGCGCGCAGTTCCGCAGCCTGGTGGGTGCAACGATCATGATGCTGTTCACGAACCGCTGGAGCGCACTGGGTGGAAATGCGTTCACCCATGCCGTCGGGTGGTGGTTTATTTTTTCCGCGCTGAACCTGCATCACAGCGCCGCCGGTTTTACGCTCACCCGGCTGGCCGAACGCGGGGTGGGCACGTGGCGCCGGCGGCTGATCGTGTTCACGTTCATCGCTGGCTTGATCGCACTCAGCGTCCAGCGCCTGCCCGCGGCGCAGCGATTCCCGATCGAATCCGCTGAAGCCTCCCTGCGCCCGCTGGCGGACTGGCTCGTCGTGATTGCCAGCAGTGCGCCGCTCGCCTGGGTCCTCTGGCCGTTGCAGCAGGTGCTGGGTCCCTTTCTCGCGGCTGATTGGTCCAGCTTCCTCCTCGCCCTCGCGCCTGCCCTCGCCGTCATCACGCTGCATTACCTCTGGGTCGTGCACACCGCGGTTTCCTTCGAGGACGCCGCGATCGATCACGCGCATAAACGCGCCGCGCGGCTCGCGGCCTGGCGTTCCGGCGATCGGCGGATGGGTCGCGCGCCGGCGAAGGGGCGGACCGGCCCGTTTCGGTTGCACTCGGCCGGCCGGCCCGAATTAGCCTTTCTCTGGAAAAACCTGCTCTCGACGTGGCCGTACTTCACGTTGCGGGTTTTCGCATTCGCGGCGTTTGGTCTCACTGCGGTGTTCACCTGGATCCACTCTCAGCCCGAGTATGGCGGAGTGCTGCCCGGTCTGGGCATGATCGCCCTGATTTTCGGCGGCTACACGTTGATCGTCGGCCCCCAGTTTGCGCGACAGGATATCCGTTCGGATCTGCCCAACACCGATATCCTGAAGACCTATCCGCTGGCCGGCTGGCAGATCGTCCTCGGGGAAATCCTCGCGCCCGCCGCCATCCTGACCGGGGTGTTGTGGCTCGCATTGTTGACCGCCCTGCTGGCGTTCCATCCGACCCGCGCGACCATCGCCTCCTTCACGCCGGGAGCGCGCATCGCCGGCGCAGTCGCGCTGGCGGCGATCATGCCGGTGGTGGTCACGCTGCAACTGCTGGTGCCCAATGCCGCCGCCCTGGTTTTCCCCGGCTGGTTTCAGGCGAGCCGGGGCCGGGGCGGCGGGCCGGAGATTATTGGACAACGCATGATATTTTTCATCGCCCAGGTGATGACGATGCTCCTCGCCCTCGCGCCCGCGGTCGTGATGGCCGCCGCCGTCATCCTGATCCTCGTTCAACTGCTGGGCGTGTGGGAGGTGGCCGCAATCGCGTTGGCGGGCGTGGGGGTGTTCATCGTCCTGCTGGCCGAAGTCTGGGGCGGCGTCTGGTGGCTGGGACGGCGCTTCGAAAAACTCGATTTGTCTTCCGAGCTGAGGGCATGACGGTGTGGGCCATGCCGGAACTGCCTGAAGTTGATCGGTTGGCACGGCTGGCGGCCGACGCGGTGGGCGCCGCCCAGCGTCAATTGCCGCCCGCCCTCCGGCCGTTTGCCCGCGATGTCGCCGTCCACTATGAACAACGGCCGCACCCGGATGTGCTGACCGAAGGACTCCCCGCCGATATTCTCGGCCTCTTCACCGGCAATCCCCACGGGACAGAACTCGCGCACGACCTGCCGGCGCCGCCGCAAATCCTGCTCTACCTCGAGAACCTGTGGGATTACGCCGAGGGCGACGACGCCATTTTCGTGGACGAGGTGCGCCTCACCTACCTCCATGAGCTCGGCCATTATTTTGGCTGGGATGAGGACGAGCTCACGGCGCGGGGCTTGGATTGACCCGGCGCCAGGCTGCATCCGGTCCGGAACTTTGCAGCAGGAGGTATGTCACGCCAGAAGCAGCCTCACTCCGCGCTTTTCAACGTCGCCGCGCCGTGCTTACGTCTGGGCCAGTTTAGCCGTTTCCAGCCACCCATGAAGAAATTCCTTTTCCTGTCCCTCGTCGCGCTCCTTGGCACCACGTGTTTGCGCGCCGCGCCCACCCGTGCCCAACTCGTGGATCGCGTTCAGACCTGCGAGGCCATCCTGCAGGAGTTTCAGGCGCGTCCGGCCATCGGGCCGTCCCAAGCCGCCTGGAAAAGCGCCAAGGGCATCCTCATTTTGAATCAGTTCAAGGCGGGGTTCCTGCTGGGCGTCCAGGACGGTTATGGCGTCATCATGGTGAAGCGGGCCAATGGCCAGTGGAGCCTGCCCGTGCTGGTCAACGCCGGTGAGGCCAGCCTGGGCTTCCAAGTCGGCGCGAAATCAGTCGAGAGCATTTACATCATTACCGACGACATGACGCCCCGCATGCTGTTTAAGAGCCGCTTCAACATTGGCGTCGACGCCAAGGCCGTCGCAGGCCCCAAGGCCGCCGAGCGCGAGCGCAACAACCACGAAATCCTCAATTCGCCGATGCTCGCCTACACCAAGTCCACGGGTCTCTTCGCCGGAGCGACGGTCAAGGCCGGCCACATTACCCGCAGCGATTCCGCGAATTTCATGATGTATAACACGCGCTACACCATGCCGGAACTGCTCTACAGCGATTGGGTGCAGCCGACGGAGGAAGTGCGGCCGTTGATGGCGCTCATCCAGCGGTTGACGCAGTAACGATCGCCACGCGGCACCGGGTTCCGACGACGGGCCGGGAGGCGAGGCCGCGAAACGCGGGCAGTGGAATTTCCGTTTTCCAACATGGCTTCAAATCCGATCCTCGGCGGCGGCGGCTTCCATCACGTGTGCGTGAAAACCCGCGACTGGGAGCGGACGCTGCAGTTCTATCGCGATGTGCTGGGCTGCACCGCGAAGATCGCGTGGCGCGAGGCACCGCAGCGCGCCCTCATGCTGGACACCGGCGACGGCAACTATCTCGAGGTGTTCGAGGATCTCGGGTATGCCGGCGCGGCCAACGGCGCCATCCTCCACTTTGCGCTGCGCACGACGCGACTCGACGAAGTGGCGGCGCGCGTGCGCGCCTTCGGCGCGAAAATCACCATGGAGCCGAAGGACGTCGCGATCGCCACGACCAATGGCGCCGGCACCGTCCCGATCCGGATTTTCTTCTGCGAGGGCCCGAGCGGCGAAGTGATCGAGTTTTTCCAGAATTCGCTAACGTAGCGCCGGCTTCCAGCCGGCATCCTCTGAGCGGCCGGCGGGACGCTTCCGCTACTCCCGAATCTCGCGCAGATACGCGATCAACTCCCCCACCACCGCCTCGGCCACGATCGCCTGCGCTTCGATCCGCGCGGCACCGGGGCATTCGATCCGCCCGGTCGCCAGCCGCACAAAACGTCCGCTGCCGCGGCTCTTCCGGTGCGCGACCGCCCACCAGGCAAACGGGCTCGTCACGTCGTCATCGGGTGAGGGCTCGGCGTAGCCGGTGGTCGCCACGCCGATATCACTGCGAAATAGCGCACACACGCCTTGGGCCATCTGCTCCACAATCCCGGCGGAGACGCACTTCGCCCGCCGCGCTTCCGTCCGGCTCACTCCGAGGTGTCGTACCTTTTCATCGAGCGTATAGGCGGTGATCCCGCCAAGGAAATAATCCGACGCCCCGGACATCTCCCCGATGCGCGCCTGCACCCGGCCACAGGTCATGCTCTCCGCGGCGGCCAGCGTCAGCTTGGGCGCGCGGAGCATCAATTCCCTCAATTCATTCATGGCGGGACAGCATAAAACCCGCCGCCGGATGCCATCGCGAGAAAATTACTTGATCGGCAGCCGCGGCAGCGCGTTCCCCGGAACGAGCAGCGGGCCAGCCAAAAAAACCTGGGCGAGCCGGAGGGGCGCATCGCAGTTTCTGGGAGATTGGTCCTCTTGGGCCGGCGCTTGCCGCAAAGCCAGGAAGCCAAGCGCCTTTCCTCCTGGTTTCTGAATTCTCCCATTCCAGTAGCGCAGGCGTCCCGCCGGCTCGGCGCGAAGGCAGGCGGGACGCCTGCGCTACGCCAGCTCCAGCCCCACCGGACAATGATCGCTGCCCATGACTTCCGGCGAAATCCACGCGCGCTTGAGCGCGGGGCGCAGTTTGGCGCTGGCGACGAAATAATCGACGCGCCATCCGATGTTCCGCGCCCGACAGTTCATCATCTGGCTCCACCAGGAATAATGTCCCGGTCCCGGCTCGAAGACGCGAAACGTGTCCACCCACCCGGCTGC
>JBKJRG010000230.1:0-3679 GCA_046594805.1 Opitutaceae bacterium
GATTTTTCGGGCGTAAATTTTTCCGGAAAGCCGGGGCGGGCGGGTCGGGCGGGGTAAACCCCGGGTAAAAGCCCGCCGCCCCCCTAGCGGAGACGGAGCGAAGGGAGTATACCGAGGTCGTAGCAGTACGAACCCGCTTCAGGTAACACTACTAACCCGTCCCGCCATGAACTCCACCGTTTCGTTTCCGCCCCAGTCCCCGCCGCTCAAGCTCACCCGTTCAAGCGAGAAGTGGGCCGCGACGCTCACCGAGGAGCGGCGCCGTTTGCAGGAAGACCAGGACGCGCTGCGTGAGCGCGAAGCCAACCTGCGCGACTACGAGGCCCGGCTGCGCAACTGGCAGGCCGAGATCGATGCGGGCCGCGGCGGGGCCGTCGCGGTTCATCCGGTTGCGACCATCGTTTCCACGCCGACGCCGTTTCAGCGCCGTTCGAGCCAGGTGCCTTTCGCCGGGGAGCCGTCGCTCCCGGCCGCCTGGGACAAGCTGCACCGGGCGCGCGAGCTGCTGGAAGCGGAGCAGGTCCACCTCAAGATGGATCGGGAACAGGTGCGCGAGCTCCAGGCGACGAACAAGTGCCTGGCGGAGGAATTGGTCGCGCGCGAAGCGCGGCTGGCGGAACGCGAGTTGCTGGTCATCGCCGCGACGCCGCCGAGCCCGGGTGAACCCGTTGCCGCGGAGCACACGATGTCGGTGATGACGCGCTTCACCCGTGGGCCGTTCGATATGGCTCGCTCGGTTTTTGGGGTTGGAAAACAGCACTGAGTCCCGGACGCCGCTGGACGGCGTCCGGGATCCTCGGTGAGCACTGAGAGCGCTGGCCCGAGCCCAGCGCTTTTTTATCGTCGCTGAAGCGCGCGCAGCTCAGTCGCGGGCGAATGGTTTTTTCTTGGACAGGAGGAACAGGACTGATTCCGAGCCGCCGACTCGTGCGGGACCGAGAAAGCCTCTTCGCCAGATTGCCACTTGAAAACTGTGCGGCTGTTTCCGGTTAATCCTGGATTGGAATGCTGTTCCTCCTGTCCAAAAAGAAGCCCGCCGGGTCGCTGAACGGGCGCGCAGATCGGCCGGCGAGCGAACGTTTAATTCTTTGGACAGGAGGAACAGGATTAGGGCGCCGAACCCACTTCGTACCGGCGGAGAAGGCCTCTTCGACAGTGTGGCATCTCAAATCTGTGCGACCGATTCACTCACCGGAATTTCCGCTTGCCCCGCGAGCCGCGACGGTTCATCTCCGTCCCCCAATGAATCCGTGCGCCACGATTCGCCTTTGCGCCTCCGTCAATATGACGGTGGTCAAACGCGCACGCTGGCACGGGTCGGCTCGGCGACGATGGTAATGCGCTAAAGGCGCACAACGGCTGAAAAAATGCCGATGGTCCCATCCCCGAGCCCGACTCCACCCGAGTCGGGTTTTTTGTTTTTCCCGCCCGCCTTCTCCCTCGTTTCGCTCTCCTCCCCATGACTACCCTCCTCGCTCCTCCTCCTTCGACCCTCCCTCCGCGGTCACCGCCGCGGCGGGAGACTTCTCCGGCCACGTTGGTCAGTTCCCCCCTGGCCGAGTATATCCGGTTTTTTAGCCTCGACCTGACCAGCCTCCGCGGCCGCGACGTCCTCGATGTTGGCGCTGGTGCGTCCTCTTTCACCGCCGAAGCCTGTGCCCGGAAGATCGACGCGGTCGCGGTCGATCCCCGGTATGGCAGTGTGCCCGCGACCTTCGCGGTGCGGCTGCAGGACGAGCAGGAGCGGTTGGCGGCGAGGCCACGCGCCCGGCGTTCGCCCGCCGACGCCGAGCGGCGGCTGGCGGCGGAACGGTTTCTCGCCGATTACGCGGTGCATTTCGCGCATGGCCGCTACGTCGGCGGCGCCTTGGCGCGGCTGCCGTTTTTCGACGGCACCTTCGATCTCGTCCTCAGCGCCCACCTGCTGTTCACCGATCCGGAACGGCTGGATTTTGACTGGCACGTGGCCGCCTGCCGCGAGTTGGTGCGGGTCTCGGCGAATGAGGTGCGGCTCTTTCCACTCGGCGGACCCGAGGGCCGGACCTATGCGAGGCTCGCGGCCTTGCGGCGGGAGTTGAAGGCGGCGGGCGTGGCCAGCGCGGTGCGAGCCGTGGATGGGCAGTTTCCGTCCGACCACGCGTCGATGCTCGTATTAACAAAGGCGGCGTCATGAGCATCCCGCCCGGCTTTGCCCGCACCCCCGAACCGCCTTATTTACTCGTTGTTTGTTCCGTTCCTGCGTTCCTGATTTCCCTGTCCTCTTTATAGACCGCCTGTGCTTTTTCCCCAACATGTCATTGCCCGCAAGCGCGACGGTCACGCGTTGAACCGCGAAGAGATCCGTTCGTTCGTGCAGGGCGCGACGGACGGCTCCTGGGCGGACTATCAGCTGAGCGCGATGTTGATGGCCATTTTTCTCCGGGGCATGACGGCCGAGGAAACTGCCGTCTACACCGAGGCCATGCTGCGCTCCGGTGTCGTCGCTAATTTGGCGGAAGTCAGGCAGCCGAAGGCGGACAAACATTCGACGGGCGGCGTGGGCGACAAAGTCTCGCTGCACCTCGCCCCGATGGTGGCCGCCTGCGGGGTGGCGGTCCCGATGATCAGCGGCCGGGGGCTCGGGCACAGCGGCGGCACGCTCGACAAACTCGAGTCCATTCCCGGCTTCCGGGTCGATCTTTCCCTGGCGCAGTATCGCGCGCAGGTCGCGCAAATCGGACTGTGTCTCATTGGCCAGACCGACGAACTGGCGCCGGCGGACCGGAAACTGTATGCGCTGCGCGACGTGACCGGCACGGTGGAATGCATCCCGCTGATTTGTGGGAGCATCCTGGCCAAGAAACTGGCGGAGGGAACCGATGTGCTGGTCGGCGACGTGAAGTTTGGCCGGGGCGCCTTCATGAAGGACAAGGCCGCCGCGCGCCAGCTGGCCCAAGCGCTCGTGACGGTGGCAACGGCCATGGGCACGCCGATGCGCGCCGTCTTGACGGCAATGGATCAGCCGTTGGGTCGAAATGTCGGCAACGCGCTGGAAGTCGCCGAGTCGATCGACTGCCTCAAGGGCCGCGGGCCAGCCGACACGATGGAAGTCACCCTCGCCCTCGGCGAACAGATGCTCGTGCTGGCGAAAGCGGCCCCGACCCTCGCGGAAGCCCGGACCCGGCTGGAGACGAGCATTACGAACGGAACGGCGCTGGAAAAATTCCGGGAGATGATCCTGGCCCAGGGTGGTGACGCGCGAGTAATCGACGAACCGGCGCGGCTGCCGCAGGCGAAACTGAAATTCACCTTAAGCGCGCCGCGGGCCGGATTCGTCACCGACGTGGATGCGATGGGGGTGGCGCTGGCGGCACTCCAGCTCGGGGCGGGCCGAACGGTGTCGACTGGCCAAGTCGATCCGGCGGTAGGCGTGAGCGCGCTGGTCAAGGTGGGCGAGCAGGTGGAAGTCGGAGGGCCATTGTGCGTCATTCACGCGAGTGGCGAGCAGGCCTTGCTCGCGGCCAGGACCATGCTGGCGAAGGCGATTGCGCTCGGGGATCAGCCGGGCACGACCGTCAAGTTAATCGACGAAGTGATCGGGTAGCGCGGGGTGAGTCAAGCACGCGGCCACCGGGATGTAGGGGCGTCGCTTGCCGACGCCCGCGGTTCGAACACCAACCGGCATACCTGGGCGTCGGCA
>JBKJRG010000265.1:0-2592 GCA_046594805.1 Opitutaceae bacterium
GGCGTTGGGCGCGGAGATTACTGCGCTCCGGCGGCTGACCGGCGACGAGGAGTGCCGTGGAGCGACGGATCAGGGCACGGTATGAGTCGCTGCGCGGCCAACGCTCCGTAGTTTCCCTTTCATGAACTCAATTGCTCAACCCTTCGAATTGCGCCGCGGGTTTCCCCTCGGATATCTCCTCCTCGTTACCGTCCTCGTCTGGTTCACCGTGCCAGCGCGCGCGGCGAACGCGGCCGTGAATCTGGCCGGTGCGACGGTCGTGATTCCCCCCGGTCTGAGCGGGCCGGAGCGGCAGGCCGTGACGATGCTAGTCGAAGAGGCGGAAAAGCGCTGCCTCCTCCGCTGGGCGGTGAGCGAGGGGGTGCCTGCCGGCGGCAAACCCGCCATCTACGTGGGGCAGCGCGGCGCGCTGACCGGAGCGTTTCCGGCGCTTGCCGCCGTGCTGCCTTCCGCCGCGGAACTCAAACCGGAAGGTTATCAGATCGCCACGACGCCGGCCGGTGCGGTGATCGTGGCCGGCAACGATGCGCGCGGCGTACTGTTTGGCGTTGGTCGCCTGCTGCGCGCGTTGCACTACGGGCGCGAAACCGTGACCCTGCTGGCGCCGCTCCAGATCACCACGGCGCCGCGCTATCATCTGCGCGGCCATCAACTCGGCTACCGCCCAAAGACCAATTCCTACGACGGCTGGACGGTCGCGATGTGGGAGCAATATGTCCGCGACCTGGTCGCTTACGGCGCCAACGCGATCGAGCTCATCCCGCCGCGCTCGGACGACGATGCCGACAGCCCGCATTTTCCGCTGCCGCCGATGCGGATGATGGTCGAGATGTCGCGGCTCGCGCAGGACTACGGCATCGAGCTGTGGATTTGGTATCCGGCGCTGGATCGGGATTACGGCGATCCGGCGCAGGTGGACTTTGCGCTCAAGGAGTGGGGTGGGGTGCTGCGGCAGCTGCCGAAAGTCGACGCGCTGTTCATCCCCGGCGGGGATCCCGGTCACACGCCACCGAAAAATCTGTTTCCGATGATGGAAAAGCAAGCGAAGCAGCTGCGCGAGCTTCACCCCAAGGCGCGCGTGTGGATGTCGCCACAGGGCTTCGACGCGGCGTGGATGGACGACTTTTATGCGATCCTGAAGGCCGGGCCGGAATGGCTCGAGGGCGTGGTCTTTGGTCCGCAGCAGCGAGTGAGCGTGGAGGAGCTGCGGCAGAATGTGCCGAACCGCTACGCGATTCGTTTCTACCCCGACATCACGCACACGAGCAACGCGCAGTATCCCGTGCCAAACTGGGACTACGCCTTTCAAGCCACGCTGAACCGCGAGCCGATCAATCCCCGCCCGCTCGACCAGGCCGCGATCTTCCACCGCCTTCAACCGCCCAACGCCTACGGCGTTCTGACCTATTCGGAGGGCTGCAACGACGACGTCAACAAGTGCATCTGGAGCGCGCTGAGCTGGGCGCCGGGAACCGACGTGACGGAGATTCTGCGCGACTACAGCCGCTACTTCATTGGGGCGAATCTCGCCGAAGGATTCGCGCAAGGGCTGCTCGCGCTCGAGCGCAACTGGCGCGGTCCGCTCGTCACGAACGACGGCGTCGACGTGACGCTGGCCCAATTCCAGGAGATGGAGCGCGCGGCCACGCCCGCCCAGCTCCTCAACTGGCGTTTCCAGCAAGGGCTGTACCGCGCCTACTATGACGCGACCATCCGGGCGCGGCTGCTGGCGGAAACGGCGCAGGAGCGCGCCGCTCGCGAGGAATTGCTGCGCGCTTCGGTCATTGGCGCAAGCGCCGCCCTGGACAACGCGGAGCGCCGTCTCGCGCCGCCCGCGGTGCCGCCCGCGGCGGAGTGGCGGGCCCGGGTTTTCGAGCTGGCCGAGGCGCTCTTTCAAAGCGTGCGCATGCAACTCAGCGTCCGGCGCTACAAGGCGATTTCCATCGGACGCGGGGCCAACCTCGACCTGATCGATGTGCCGCTGAACGATGCCCCCTGGTTGCGCGAGCAGTTCGCCGCGATTCGCCCGCGAGCGACGGAGCAGGAACGGCTCGGGGGCATCACCGAGATTCTGAATTGGGAGAACCCTGGTCCCGGCGGATTTTACGACAACCTCGGCCACGTCACCACCCAGCCCCACCTCGTGGGCGGCTCGGCTTATGCCGACGATCCCGCCTTTCTCAAGGCCCCCCACCTGGCGGCGACGTTTGGCAGCGGCAGCGGCCCGGCGCTGCGCATCTCGTCGCGCACATATGCGGAAACCCGTGACGATCATCCTCTCGAGCTGCGCTACCCGCAGCTCGAGCCACAGGCGCGCTACCGCTTGCGCGTGGTTTACGGCACCGGTGCAATGGGAACCCGCCAGGCGCCGATGACGACTCGTCTCGTGGCCAACGGCCAGCACGAGATCCACGGCATGCAGCCGAAGGACCCGGCGTCGCGCCCCGTGGAGTTCGATGTGCCGGTGGAGGCGACGCGGACAGGCGAGTTGCGGCTGACGTGGACTCGGCCGACCGGCCTCGGCGGCAACGGCCGCGGCGTGCAGGTAGCCGAAGTGTGGCTGATGCGCGTCCCGCCGGCCACTCCGTAACC
>JBKJRG010000390.1:0-6284 GCA_046594805.1 Opitutaceae bacterium
CCGTCTGCCTTCATCTTCCCGGCGGACGGCGATTTGCGCTCAAGACACCGCGACGCCACCTCTTGCGCAATCCGGAAGCCATGACGGCGTTCGAGGCGGAGTCCACACGCTGGATACAGCTGGGGGCTCATCCGCACCTCGTGCAGGCCTACGGCCTCGAGCGCATTTCCGGACGGCCCTTCCTCGTCCTGGAATGGGTCCCTGGCTCGAAGAGCCTGGTCGACGCCATTCTCGGGGGAGATACCGGATGGCCGCTGGCGCTGCGCGCCGGAGTCCAGGTCGCGGCCGCTCTCGCCTACGGGGAACAGCGACTGGGGCTCATCCATGGGGACATCAACCCCGCCAATATTCTGCTGGCGCCGGACGGAACGGCAAAGCTCACCGACTTCGGGCTCTCGTTCGCACGTCACATCGAAACTCACGACCTTGAATCGGCCAGCCACACCCGGGGATACACCGGGCCCGAGTTCACCGGCACGGCGCCGCGCACGACGGCGTCCGACCTGTATGCGTTTGGCGTCACGCTGTGGCAGTGCGTGACCGCACTTCCCGCCGTGGGCGGCGGAAGCTTCGCCCTGCCAGCCGGCGTGCCATCGCCGCTGGTCGGACTCATTCGGGACTGCCTTCAACCCGATCCCATCGCCCGGCCCGGTTCTTTTCTCAACGTGGCACGGCAGCTTGCCAGTCTGCATGCGAGCCTGCTGGGCCAGCCGCCCGCGGCCGGTTATATCGCCCCTGGCGCGGGCCTGCTCCACGATTCCACGGACGCGGCACGACAGGCCGCAAACCTCAGCGTGAGCCTTCGCGAACTTGGCCGCCTGGCCGGGGCCGAGGCCGCGGCGCAACGGGCAGTGGATCTCGACGCCGCATATGCGGCCGGCCACGACGCCCTGGGTTGTGCCCATCTCGACCTTGGCCAGCCTCAACACGCGGTCGCTGCCTTCGAACGCGCCTGCGCCCTCTCGCCGGACGACATCGCGGCTCACCTTCACCTTTCACGTGCCCGCTTTGTCACGGGCCAGTTGGCCCCCGCCCAGACCGCGCTGCAGTCGGCGCTCGCGGCGGCCGGCGCGCCCGGCGCCTGTTTTGGCGCCTTGGGAAAAGACAGCGCGCTCATCGTCCAGCTTCTGCCTGCTGCTGCCGCTGTCCCGTTGCTTCGCCGCATCGTCGACGCCGACCCCGGCCAGCTTGGAGCCTGGATCAACCTCACCGCGGTACTGCGGACCCTTGACCAAACTGAGGCGGCCCTCGATGCCGCGAAACGCGCCGTCAACCTTCATCCCAGCGATGGCACGGCATGGGGCGCCCTTTCTGGCGCACTGCTTGATGCCAGCCTCACTGGCGAAGCCCTGGAAGCGGTCGAACGGGCGATACGGCTGTTCCCCGACCATCCGGATGTTCACGGGCAACACGTCGCGGTGCTGGCCGAAATCGGGCAATTAGAACAGGCCACTGAATGTCTCCGCCGGGCGCTGGCTCGCTGGCCCGATTCGATCTCACTGCAGGCGCTCGCCCCGCCGCGACCGCTTCACTGACTGCCAAGAAAAGTCTGCATGGCCGCTCCCACCCGCTCCACTTCGACCCTCGAAACCCGGGTGTCCCAAAACACGAAGAGCACCAATTCTCCGGTCTCCGCTACGGGCGCAAGTACCTGGCGGGCACCGGCGGCCGCTTTCGCCAAATCCGAACCCAGGGCGTCTGCCCACGCCTGTATGGCATCCGGGTCTGGCCGTGAGTGACTCGGAATGATGTGGCAGCACTTGAACACACATTTGGTTTGGTAGGCAGGCAGCGCGGCGAGGGCGGCAACATCAGGCGCGGGGAACAGCGGCAGATCGCCCGCAACGCGGGGCCCCGTTCTCATTCGCTCTATCGTCCTCCGGCCAAACAGGATTTCCACGCCCGATCCATCCGATCCGGCGGCGAGGACGACCGATGCGACGACCGGCGGGACGCCGCGGGTGGCGTGGGGGGCCGGGCCCAAGAGGTCAAAATATCTGGAGAGTTCCGCGAAGCGTTCGCCGAGGAGAACTTCGACTCTCCGCCGGATGCGAAGCCAACGCTCCTCGCCGCCGGCCCGGAGGGGCGGTCCCAGCTTTCTGAGTTCGGCGGTGATGACTTCGAAGGCGATGGGCTTCTTTCCGGCCGCATAACTCGCGTGCAGCATGAGGAGCTCGATCCGCTTCGCGCTCGCCTCCTCCCGGTCCGCGTCGCTGGCATGAGCGACCGGAACATCCCTGTAATCGCGTTCCAAAATAAGCCTCTCCGTCGCGGCTTCCCTGGCGGGATCGGCGCGCAGCGCTGGAAAAATCTTCATCAGTTCCTCCTTTCGCGCGCGTTCCCGCTCCTCGGGCGAGGACCTCTGAAACAGCTTGGAGAAAAAACTCATCTGGAAACCGCGGAGCGTGGAAGTGAGTTCTCCGGCTAGGCAGAGAGGGCTTTGAACAGCTCGCCGATCTCCGCTTCCGCTTCTGCGTCGCTTCGGGCATAGGCGGCGACCTCCACCCGCAGCAGTCGCTGGTACGCGCGCCGGACGGTAACGAGGCGGTTGGCCACCTCTTTTTCGGTGAGCCCCAGTTCCTCGGCCAGGGCCCGCTGCGCGGGCGGCGTCGCGTTCTCTAGGATCGGCGCAATCATCAGCCGTTGGAAAATGTCATAGTGGGACCGGCGAGCGGCCGCCGCGTATTCGGCCTGGAGCGACGCCTGCACACGGTAGAAAAGGGTCTTTGCCCAGCTGCGCAGAAACGCCCGCTCCGGCGTCGCCAGGTCGGGCGGCAGCACTCCCTCCGGCAAATCCGCCACGTCGCCGCCGGTAAATCCACCGGCGGGATGACGCATTTGCGCGTGCTCCGCCCGGTGCGCCTTGGCCGCGTAATTCTGCAGCGCCGCCAGCATCAGGTTGCGGAACCGGCCGCGTGTCGCATCCGCTTTCTCAAAGAGCCGGTCGTCGATCGCGTGGATGAAAAAATCCTGGACGAGATCCTCGGCCTGCTCCGCCCGGCGCCCCTTACCTCGCAAAAACGCCAGCACCGGTTCTCGATAGCGCAGGAAAAGTTCACCCAGGACCCGCCGCTTATCCTCATCGCTCCCCTCCCGCAGTGCCGCCAGCCGAATCCAATCCGTCGGTGGGAACGCTGTCATACCTTCCCTTCCGTGGGGCCGGGCCTTTTCATGGGTCAAGCACGGGACTGCACCAATACGCTTGCAAGAAATTTGATCCGTTCCCGCCACGCACGTCCACGGTCTCTCGTTTTGGCCGCGTAAATGTAGGCCAGCTCGCTTGCGAGCGCGGTTTGGCGCGCGCAAGCGCGCTGACCTACGGTAAAGGCGTTTGAACAGCCAAAACGAAAGACCATGCACACCCGCCCCCCGCCGCTGGTAGCGCATCAGTCGCGTCGTCCACGCCCCGCTTGTCCCCGGAGCGCGGTCCCAGGCTCAGCGCTTGGCACGATGAGCGCGGGGCGTAATTCGTTGTGGCTATGACGACGCAGGCGATCCTACTCGTTCCCATGAAGCCGAAGCGCACCGGAGGGACCCTGGTCTGGGGGGCCCTGTTCCTCGTGCTCGGTCTAGGTATGCTCTATTATTATGGTTATGTGCCGTGGCGGGACGGAGGGAACCAGGAGTTGAAAATTAGCCTGAGCTTCAAGGCGCTGCTGGTTGCACCGACCTTTGTCATCCTGGGCTTTTTGTGCCTGTTGCCTCTCCATCGAGGGACGGAGCCAGCGGCAGGGGAAAGTGTGCTCATGTCGGTAGGGCGATGGACCTTCCTGATCTTGCTCGTTCTCTCGTATGCTGGAGCCATCGGCTATTATTTTTGGCTGCGAGCCTTCCTCCAGGGTCAGGGATATGACGTGTGAAAAAGGAGTGGCGAGATGCCCGACGTCACAGGATTGCCTTCACCACCGCGAGCACCACGACGGCGATGATGGCCAGAATCGCCAGCAGCATGAACCAGTGCGGTTTGAAACGCGTCGTGGGCGGTGGCTCGGGCTTGGTTTTGAACGGTGGCACAAGCGGCCCGACGGATAATAGCAGGAAGAACAAGGCGAAAACCGCGAACAGCCACTTTCCGGAATCCCCGGCCCGCCACATTACCCAAGTCAGGTAGCTGGCGCCCAAGGCCGGGAGTACAAAAACTGCGGCCAGGATCCTGCGGTCTTTCATGGCGCTTACCGGTAGGAAACTTTGGAGGTTTAGGGAAGGGGAAGGGTGCAAATGAAGCAGACGCATGTAGTCCACCAGCCTCAAATCCCCTTTCCCGTCGACGTACCGGAGAACCGACTTGAGGAGATTCCGAGCCGAAGGATTTGGCAACTCCGCGGATCCCGACGGGCGCAGGCGATTATCCGGGCGTCAGGCGTGGCATCAGTTCGCCGGAACGGAATTGAGTTTAGGGGAGCGGGTAGGCGGCTGAAGCGATCACAGGGATGTTTTTCCCTTTGCCCCGCCGCGCATCGCGAGTTGACGCTTCATCCGTGCGGTTGCCCCACATTGCTTTTTTTGCGGCGCTCGTCTGCGTTGCCGACGCTGCGCTTGCGGCATCGTTCGACAATCGGGTGGAGTTGCTCTTCCGGACGCCACTAGCCGAAATGGCTACGATTTCCCCCGACGGCCACCGCGTAGCCTATACGATCCAGATTGGCAGTCAGTTGGGCATCGCGATCATGGACCTTGATAAGCCGGGGCTGAAACGGACGGTGAACGTTGCCCCAGATCGTGACGAGGCTACCACTGAGGTGAAACCGCCCGTGCAATTGCGTTTCATGCGCTGGGCGACGGACGGGCGGCTGGTGTTCGCGCCCACCGAGCGGGTTGTTCCGCTGCCGCCGGTGACGGACAAAAACGGACGCCTGGCGCCCAGCCCGGACGGGCCCACCATCGTTTCGCCGATCATGGTGGTGGAGGCTGATGGCAAACATCCCGGCACGCTGGTCGATGCGAAGGATTTTCTAGAGACACCCGCTGACGCGCTGCGGACCTTCGCGGATTTTCTACGCACTCCGAAGGAGCTCGCCGTTGCCCGGGCCGCGCCGGTCGGATGGCGGATGCCGCACCTGGACATCCTGGGATTTGTCCCCGGTGATCGCGAGCAACTCATCATCGAGGCGCGCGGGGGCCACAATGTGCCGGCGCAACACTCGATCGATATTCGCACCGGTAGCGCCAGGATGTTTGGCGGGAACTGGCCTTTGCCACCTGGCAACCGGGAAGTTTTCGACTGGTACCGCCTCAAGGTGGTCGGCGAGCGCCAGGAGGCGGCGCGTCCGACGACCGCCTGGCGGGATGAGGAGCTGGGTCGGGTGCAGCGGGAGCTGGAACTGAAGTTTCCGCGGCGCGCCGTGGAGATCCTCGATTGGAGCGAAACCCGCACCCGCGTGCTGTTTCGCGTCACGGGCGGCAGCGACCCGGGGCGCGCCTTCGTGTTCCAGCGGCCGGAGAACCTCGCGCTGGAGATTCTCCGCCGCGCGCCGTGGCTGGGCGCGACCAAGCTCAACGACACCCGCTTCTTCGAATTCACCGCGCCCGATGGCGCCGTCCTCAGCGGCTACCTGACGTTTCCCACCAAACCCCGGCTCAACCCGCCGCCGTTGCTGCTGGTGTTTCCCTCCGGGTTTCCCGGCCGGGCGCAGCCCGCGTTCGATCCCGAGGCGCAGGTCTTCGCGGATCTGGGTTTCGTCGTGGCGCGGCTGAATCACCGCGGCGTCGCGGGCGTCAAGGGGAAGGAACTCACCGCGCTGCGCACGGCGGTCGATCGCGTTTCAGTGGAAGATGGCCGGCTCGCGCTGGAGTGGTTTGCGACGCGATTTCCGGAGCGCCCGTTCGATCGCAAGCGCGTGGCCACGCTGGGGCGGGGATTTGGCGGCTACCTTGCTGTGCGCGCATTGCAGCTCCAGCCCGCCGTGTTTCGCTGCGGCATCGCGATCGATGCACCGATGGATTTGCGCGCCTGGCTGAGACCGCCGGATGCCACCAAGGCCGCACGCGACATCCCCGCCGCGCTCATCGACCACGAGGGGACGGACTGGAAAAAAATCTCCGTGTTGGACGAGGTTGCAGCGCTGACGCATCCCGTGTTCTTCCTGGTCGAGCCAGGGCGCAGCCCGGCGATCGACGTTTCCACGGGGGAAGTGCGCGCGAGGTTGCAGGGACTTGGTCGCGCGACGGACCAGCTCGAGCTGGCAGCGGAATTTACCCCGGCGCTGCCGTCCTCGCGCGCCAGCGTCTACCGGAAGATTGAGGAGTTCCTCAATGTTCGGCTGTACGATTACGCGGTGAAGATT
>JBKJRG010000436.1:0-3436 GCA_046594805.1 Opitutaceae bacterium
CAGATGGAGATCCCGTACAACACGACGATCTACAAGGAAATGAAGGCGGACGGAAAGCTCGTGGCTCCGGTCGCGGACTGGCGGACCAAGCGCCGCTGGGTGAAGGAGGCGTTTGGCGCGCTGGAGAGCGCCGGCTACACCATCGCGAGCGGCTACACCGCCGTGCTGGATCCCAAGCGGACCAAGTTTGTCTACCGCGACGAACTCTGGAGCGGCGCCGACTTGATTGGGCTGGGCGTCGCGTCATTCTCGCATGCCGCCGGCGTGCACTACCAAAATCTCACCGAGATTGATGCGTACCATGCCGCGATCGATGCGGGCGAAATGCCGCTCAAGCGCGCGTTTCGGACCTCGCCGGAGGAGCGCATGATTCGCGAATTTATCCTCCAAATGAAGCTTGGCCGCGTCGAACTGGGTTATTTCCAGGAGAAGTTCGACGTGGATATCGCCCAACGGTTCGCCAGCCAGCTCGAGCACCTGAGCGCGGAGGGCTTGCTCGGGGTTACCGAAACCGAGGTGCGGTTGACCCGGGACGGACTGCTCTGCGTCGACACCCTGCTGTACGAATTCTTTCTCCAGCAGCACCGGACTTCCCAGATCGTTTAGCCGCCGCTTCCGTCCCTCGTGCCAACCATGGAACACGTGACTGCGCGCGGCGTGCCGGAGTTGTTCCGGAAGTTCATCCGGGAGGCATGCTCCCTGCCGGTGGAGTCGCTGCAACCCGTGCCGCCGGCCCAACTGCCCGAACCCGCGAAACGACTGCTCGTGCACCCGCACGACATGACCTCCACCTTGGCGGAGTTCCACGGCAGCGCGCTGCGTGTGGAGGTTCTGCAGCAACGGCGACAAGAGGAACTCTACCTGCGCGAAGTCTTCCTGCGCGCCCTGTCGTCCGATGCGGTCGTGGAATACGGGGTGATCGCGATTGCACTGGATCGTTTCACCCCGCCGCAACAGGAGACGATCCAGGCCGGCCAGGTTCCGCTCGGCGCGCTGTTGCACCAGTTCGGGATTCCTTTCGAGAGCGCGCCCATCGGTTTTTTCTCGGTATCCGCGACATCCCTGGCCGAGAGCCATCGCGCAGCATTGGGCGGGGGCGCGTGCTTCGGGCGCTTCAACCAGCTATCGCAGCCAACCGGTGAGCCGCTGGCATGGATCATGGAAATTCTCCCGCATGCCTGAGTCACTCTGCAGACGCCGCTCGCACGGCGCTTGGGAAAGCGCCGCCCCTTTGGAAGGTGGGGGCGGCTCTCCGAGCCGCCCTGGGCTGGACTGGCGAATCACAAGGAAACCCAGGCCGGCTCGGAGAGCCAGCCCCACCCTTTTTTGTTCCTGATCGCATGAAGATCATTTTCCTGACGCCCGGCACCGGCAGCTACTATTGTGGGGCCTGCATGCGGGACAACACGCTGGGCCGCGAACTCCACCATGCGGGTCACGACGTGACGATCGCGCCGATGTACCTGCCACTCATCCTCGACGACACGGCGGTCACCGGGTTGAAGGAATCGCCGATTTTTTTCGGCGGCATCAATGTCTACCTCCAGCAAAAGCTGGCGTTCTTCCGCAAGACACCCGCTGTACTGGACCGGCTGCTGAACGCGACCGGCCTGCTGCGCTGGGCGGCGCGCCACAGCCACATGACCTCGGCGCGCGAGCATGGCGAGATGACCCTCGAGATGCTGAGGATCGAGACCAGCCGCTTCCGCAAGGAATGGATCAAGCTGCTCGACTGGCTGGTGCAGGAGCGGCCCGACATCGTGTGCCTCTCCAACGCCCTGCTCGCGGGTTTCGCGACCGAGCTCAAGCAGCGGCTGGGCGTTCCGGTGGTATTGTTTTTCCAAGGCGAGGATTCCTTCCTCGACGGACTCCCCGAACCCTACCGTTCGCAATGCTGGTCCGCCCTCGCTGAGCGCTTGCCCGCGTCCGATCTGTTGCTGGCGCCGAGCCAGTACTACGCGAAATTCATGCGCGAACGGCTGGGGCTGGCGGCGGATGCCGTCGGGGTCGTCTACAATGGCATTCGGCTCGACGGATACACGGTGGCTTCGGCACCACCGGCGACACCCGTAATCGGATATCTCGCCCGAATGGTCCGCGACAAAGGCCTCGAGGTGCTGGTCGATGCCTTCATCCTCCTCGCCGGTAAATTGGGCGATGCGCAAACGCGGCTGAGGATCGCCGGTGCCGCCACGGCCGGCGATGAGCCGTTCATCGCGGAAATGAAAGGGCGGATCGCCCAGGCTGGCTTGGAAAGCCGCGTGGATTGGTCTCCCAACCTGAGCCGCGAGGCGAAAATCGAATTCTTGCGCGGCCTGACCGTTTTTTCGGTGCCCACCACGTATGCAGAAGCGTTCGGTCTCTACGTCATCGAGGCGATGGCGTGCGGCATTCCCGTCGTGCAACCGGCGTCCGCGTCCTTTCCGGAAATCATCGGCGCGGGCGGCGGCGGCTGGTGTGTCCCGCCCCGGGACCCGGCGGCGCTGGCCCGAGCCTGGCAGCAACTCCTGGGCGACCCGGCGGAGCGGGCGAGGCTCGGCCGGGCGGGTCGGTTGAGCGTTGAAAAACATTTCAATGCCCGGACGATGTGCGAGCAGTTCACCCAGGTCACCAGCCGGCTCGTCCGCGCCACCGCCTGAGTTCCCTGCCCTCCATGGACGTCCCCGCGCACTTTCACTTCCGTTATCGCCGCCTCGTCGAGTTTGCGGACACCGACCTCGCCGGGCTGATGCATTTTTCTAATTTCCTCCGCTTCGTGGAATGCGCGGAGCACGCGTACTTTCGTTCGCTCGGTTTCCGGGTCCATACCGCGAACGGCGCGGACCACGAGGGCTGGCCGCGATTGGAAGTATCGTGCAAATATTTCAAGCCTGCCCGCTTCGAGGACACCCTCGAAGTCTGTCTGCGCATCGAGGAGATTCGCACCAGCAGCCTGCGCTACGGGTTCTGGATTTTCACGGCGGACGCCGCGGAGCGCCTGCCGGTCGCCGTCGGGTCATGTTCGATCATCCACGTCGCAATCGACACCAAGGCCCACGAGATCCGCAAGACCCCGATTCCCGATGCACTGCGGCATCGGTTAGAGAGCGCGATGGGCTCGACAGCCGCCGGGTAAAGAGCGATCGATGACCCTCATTTCTTTTTTCTGATGGGGCCGCGGCGCCCTCGCCGCGGGATCGTCCCGACGCGGCGAGGGCGCCGCATCCTCATCAAAACCGTTCAGACCAACACCCTCAGAACCTAACATCATGCAGTGGCTCTTCTACGTTTTCCTGACCGTTTGCACCTGGGGCCTCTACGGCGTCTTCCTGCACAGTGGCCAGATGGCCATGAACGATCCCGTGCTGGGCCGGTACAAGGCATTCCTCTTTGTCGGCGTGGCCTACTTCATCTTTGCGGTGCCGGCGAAAAGCGACACCCAGATGCCCTTGCTCGT
>JBKJRG010000500.1:0-8783 GCA_046594805.1 Opitutaceae bacterium
GGTGGCGCCGGAGATGAACTCGGGCGTCCAGTTCCGCAGCGAATATTACACCAAGGAAACCGAGGCGGAGATTAAGGGGAAAAAGAGGAAGTTCCCGGCGGATCGCGTCTTCGGTTACCAGTACGAGATCGACCCCTCGGCCCGCTCCTTCACGGGCGGCGTCTACGACGAGGCGCGCAGCGGGTGGCTGGTGGATCTCAAGGACAACGAGCCGGCGCGCAAGGCGTTCAAGCAGGGCGAATGGAACAAGGCGCGGATTGAGTGCAAGGGTGACCGGATTCAGACGTGGATCAACGGGGTCCAAGCGGCCGATCTCAGGGATTCACAGACGTTGCGCGGCATCATCGCGCTGCAGGTGCATGGGATCGGCGACGGCACGAAGAAGAAACCCGGCGAAGAAATTCGCTGGCGGAATCTGCGGTTGAAGGAGCTGTGAGTGGGTGGCCGTCGTCCGCAGTGTAGCGGAACGCGTGGGCGTTTCGTCCGTTGGCTCGAGGGCCCACACCCAAATGGGAGCGGCCGTTCCGACTAGGCTTTGCTGGTGGACGGGCTGAGCGCTGCCCGCATCGCGGTGCAGACCTGCGCCGGCTGGCCCAGCCACGCTCCGCCCAGCAAGGCGAGAAATGCCCGCTGGTCGAGGAACCCCAGGTCGAGACGGCCCTGCTCCAGCAGTGGCAGCAAGTGCGTCATCGCATCGCGACCGGCGTCGGACTTTGCGAGCTGGCGCGCGGCCGCTTGGATTTCCTCCGGGGTGATTCGAGTTTGCATGGGAATATGGCGGTGCCGGCGTGAGGCGCCGGCCCCGCAGGGTCGCTACTCGTCGCAGTGCAGTCGCAGAAGGCTCGGCCGGTTAGACTTCGAAGTCGGCATCGTCCGTCCAACCGGCCGTCTCGCCCCTGGCCGAGGCCGGGAAAAGCGAGCGCAGGGCGAGATGGCCGTCGATCAGGTCGACCACCTGGTCGGCAGTGTCCGGATACGACCAGAATCGCGTGACGACGTGATGCCGCGCGGTGTTGATGTCGTCTTCGCTCATGTCCGGCAGCAGGCCGGCAAACATGGAGCAAAGCGCGTCAGGTTGTTCGTCGATGGGGATGCGACTGACCCCCGTGAGTAAGAATTCAATGATAGATTTAAGTGGATACATGGTGTCTCCTACCTCCCGCGCAGATAGACCCCTGGCGCGCAAAACTGGCCGCGGGGTCTAACCCCCGTTTTCGGTGATTTTTGGGTGAACGACTTCCCGCGAAGGAACGCAGATTTGGGAATGATTGGGTTAATACTCCCGTTTCGTGACGATGCCCGGTTGTGGGACCGGGTATCTGCCGCTGGCGTCGGCGAGCAGCGGAGCGGGCGAGTCGTTCGTCAACTGGTCCAGGCCGGGTGCGAATTCGTGTTCACAGTTGAGCATTTCATCGTAGGTAATGACCTGGCCCGTGTGGGCCGCCATGCGGCCCATGGAGGTGACAAGACTGGCTTCGACGCCCCGCTGCACTTCGTTGTAGGGTTGGTCTTGCCGGATGGCGTGGATCAGGTGATCCCATTCGAGTTGGTATGGATTCGGCTCGGGCGGCGGAAAAGCCCAGACCAGATCGGCCGGCGATTTGTTTTGCCCGCGATAGATGCTGGCGCGCGACGGCATGTGCCCCTTCTCCGAGATGATCGCCATGCCTTTGCTGCCATGGGCGATGCTTGAATGATCGGCGACCGCGCCTGTCATGCACCGGCCTTCGAGGAAAAGTTTGGCGCCGTCGGCGAAGGTGTACTCGGTGGAATAGACATCGAAGTTTTGGTCGATTTTGTCGCCGCGGTAATGCCGCCCGCCGCTGGCCTGCGCCTTGATCGGCCAGGCGTCCTTCATCCAGCAGCACTCGTCGATGTTGTGGATGTAGAAATCGCTGAAACTCCCGCCGCTGGCCCAGAGAAAGCTGTGGAACCGCTCGATCTGGTACATCAAATCCGTCTTCTCCGGCGGCTTCGGCCCGGAGGCGAAGGAGCCCACGGGAGCATGCATGCGATACGCCCGCATCAAAATGAGGTCACCGATCTGGCCGTCCTTGATCCGATTGAAAAGTTCGCCCCGGGCGTCGCAGTGGCGGCACATCAACCCGACGCCCACCTTGAGATTCTTCTGCCTGGCGTCCTCGCCCAGCAGGAGCATCCGCTTGCTGGTGGGTCCGTCGACGGTAACGGGTTTTTCCATGAAGACGTGCAGCCCCTTGGCGATCGCGTAGCTGAAGTGGACCCAGCGGAAGGCCGGTGGCGTGGCCAGAATCACGACATCGCCTGGTTTCAGGCAATCTATGGCCGCTTTGTACGAATCGAGCCCGATGAACTTGCGGTCCGCCGGCACCTCGATCTGGGCGGCGAAGGGTTTCGCCAAACGGTCGAAGGATGCGGTCAGGCGATGCTCAAACACATCGGCCATGGCTACGAGTTTGATTGGGCCGCTTTTGGTGGACAGGGCTTGGCCGGCAGCGCCGGTGCCGCGACCGCCGCAGCCAATAAGCGCCACCTGGATCAGGTCGCTGCCGGCGGCATGCACCTGGGGGATTGTCACGCCGGCGAGGGCGGACACAGCCGCGAGGCGGCCCGTATTCTTCAGGAAATCACGGCGTGAAAGCAGCGGGTTGGTTTTTTTCTTCATGAGGACGGGGCTTGGTAGGGCGTCGGCGAAATAGTTGGATTAAAAATTACTGGTTACCACGCGATCCCATAATCCTCGCCGTGGTCGGAGGCCGCGCCTTGGAACGTGCGCCGTTCTTGGTCGATCAGGATGGCCGTGATCGGTCCAGAAGTGCGCGGTAACATTTCGACCTTGTAGCCCATCTTGGTTAGCTCGGCACGAACCCACGGCGGAGTGTCTGCACGGACCACGAGCCGCCCAGGCTCCGAGCGGTGATCGCCAAACGACGATTGCATCTGGTAACTCTCGATGTTCGCAGCCTCCGCGGCCTGTTGCACCGTCATCCCAAACTCGACCACGTTCAGGAAAAATTGCATGAGATTCTGTTCCTGCGAGTCGCCGCCCTGGACGGAAAATGCCAGGAAGGGTTTTCCGCCTTTGAGCGCGAGCGTGGGAGTGAGCGTCACGCGGGGACGCTTGCCGGGCTCGAGGACGTTGAAAGGGTTCATGCCGCGCTCGAGCACGAAGCTCTGCATGCGTTGCGAGAGTCCGATGCCGGTGCTGCCTGCGATCACCGCGGGAATCCAGCCACCGCTGGGCGTCACGGATACCACCCAGCCGCTGGCGTCGGCGGCTTGAATCGAGGTCGTGCCGGCGTGGAACGCCTCGTCCGACGAAAGCGAAGTAACCTGAAATCCGGCCGGCGCAGCCGGCCCTAATCGCGGCGGGACCGGCTGCCATTTCTCGAGGAGGTCGGCGAAGGGGTTCGTCCCACCCTGGAACGGATAGGGATCACCGGGCCGTGCCTTGAGGTCGTTCTTCTCCCAATTGATCGTGGCGAAGCGGGTGCGCGCGTACTCCTTCGAGAGCAGGCCGCGAATCGGCTCATCCGGCGGGAAATCGGGATCGCCGTAGTAGAAGTCACGATCGGCGAACGCGAGGTTCATGCTCTGGTAGAGCGCGTGGATATACCGGGCGCTGTTGTAGCCCATCGCCCGCAGATCCGCCTGCTCGAGGAGGTTGAGCGCCTGCAGCATGGCGGGCCCCTGCGTCCAGTGGGTGAGCTTGTAGACCTCGATGCCCTTGTAGGTCGTCGATACCGGCGCCTCGAATTTTACGCGCCAGCGATTCAAATCCTCGAGTTCGAGCAGTCCGCCCTGCGCCTTCGTGCTGCGGACAATCTCCTGCGCGATATCGCCGCGATAAAAACGCTCGTACGCCGCCATGATTGCCGTTTTGCGATCCTTGCCGGCCGCGAGGGCATCTTTTTCCGTCTCCACCAGTTTGCGCAGGGTGGCGGCGAGCTCGGGCTGGCGAAAAATATCCCCGCTCCGGGGCGCAAGGCGCTTCGATGGATCTTTCTGGTCGATGCGCGGGAGAAAAACCCGGGTGGAATTCGGCCATTTGACGATTTCATCCCGGTGCTTCTGGATCGCGGCGACGGCCTGCTGTTCGATTGGATAGCCGTCGGCCATTTCGATCGACGGGGCGAGCACGTCCGCGAGCGACATCGTGCCAAACTCGGCCAGCATCGCCATCAATCCGCCCGGTGTGCCGGGCGAGACCGCGGCGAGCGGGCCGTATTCGGGCGGGTAGGGCATCTTTTGTTTGCGGAAAAAATCCACCGTCGCTCCGCTCGGCGCCACGCCCAGCGCGTTGATGCCGATCACCTGCCGGGTCTTCGGGTTGTAAATCAGCGCCTGCGTTTCGCCGCCCCAGCCCAGGGTGTCCCACATCGTGCACGTCGCGCCGAGCATTGCGCAGGTAGCGTCGACCGCGTTGCCGCCTTTCGCGAAAATCACCGCGCCCGCCGTCGCGGCGAGCGGCTTGCCGGTGATGCCCACCCAGTGGGTGCCGTGCAGCACCGGCTTGTTGGTGCGGAGCGGTTGGGCGGCCAGTGTTAAAACGGAGGCAAGCGAACCACCGAGGATGATCAACGCGCGAAGGCGAAATAGGAAACGCATGGAGGCGGGAGGCGGGAGCCAGGTTGGAGGTGGCAGGTGTGATGAAACGGGTAGCCGGGTCGTCGCACCCGGTCAATGAGCGACGTGCCCGGAAAGTAGGTGAGTGAACGGGTTCAACCGCCGGAACGGCGAATCTAATTTTTGCCGTGTATTCCGTGTGTTCCGTCGGCATCTCTTTCTGAGTGGCCCCGCTTAAAATGCCGCGAGGCACAGCGCGGACATTCCCCATGCCGAAAATCTCTCTTTCCCCGCTAGTTCTCCTCGCTTCGCTGCTCCTGCCCGCGTGCCTCCAAGCCGAAGAAAACTGGCCGCGCTTTCGCGGTCCGACGGGGCAGGGGCTCTCCGATTCCACCGGTCTGCCGTTGAAGTGGAGCGAGTCGGAAAACGTGAAGTGGAAGACCGCCGTCCACGGCAAGGCGTGGTCCTCGCCCGTCGTTTTAGGCAACCAGGTCTGGCTCACCACCGCGACTGAGGATGGCAAGGATCTGTTTGCCGTCGCGGTAGACCGGACGTCGGGGAAGATTCTCCACGACCTGAAGCTTTTTCGCACCGAGGAACCGCAATATGCGGATCGCTTCAACAGCTACGGTTCGCCCACGCCCGCGATCGAGGAGGGGCGGGTTTACGTGACGTTCGGTTCGCCGGGCACGGCCTGCCTGGACACCACCACCGGGCGCGTGCTCTGGGAACGGCGCGACCTCCAGTGCAACCACTGGCGCGGCGCCGGCTCCTCACCCATCCTTTGGGACAACCTGCTCATCCTCCATTTCGATGGCGCGGACTTTCAATATGTCGTGGCCCTCGACAAAGGAACGGGCCGCACCGTCTGGAAGACCGACCGTTCGATCGACTTCAAGGATCTCGGCGCAGATGGAAAGCCGATCCGCGATGGTGATTTTCGGAAGGCGTTTTCGACGCCGCTCGTCGTCACGCATGAGGGCAAGCCGCTGCTCATCAGCGTCGGTTCCAACGCGACCTATGCCTACGAGCCGGCGACGGGCAAGGAGCTTTGGCGGGTCGAGGAGCGGAAGCACCACTCCGGCACCGTGTGCCCCATCGTCGGCCACGGCATGGTCTTTACCGCCACCGGGCTGGCCAAGGGCGAGCTCTGGGCGGTAAAGCTCGGTGGGCGTGGCGTGATCACGGATACGCACGTCGCGTGGAAGGCAACCCGCAACGTGCCGAACCGCCCCTCGCCCGTCCTGGTGGGCGATTTAATCTTCATGGTCGATCAGGACGGGGGCGTGGCTTCGTGTCTCGAGGCGAAGACGGGCGAAGTGGTCTGGCGCGAACGGCTGCCCGGGTCGGGCAACCATTCGGCTTCGCCCGTGCACGCCGACGGCCGGATTTATTTCTTCAACGAAAACGGCCATGGCACTGTGATCGAAGCGGGCCGGCAGTTCAAGGTGCTCGCGGAAAACAAACTCGATGCCGGGTTCATGGCGTCCGCCGCGATCGCGGGCCAGGCGCTGTTCCTCCGCTCGAAGACGCATTTGTACCGGATCGAGGAATAGCGGGGCGCGCAGCTTCAGTCCCTGCTATTCCGGGAGGGGAATCGAGGTGCCGGGCGCGATCGGGTTCGGCTTTTCTGCACGGTCGGTGACGCCCGTGACCGTCAGCGAGTAGGACTGACCGGCGCGCAACGGCGTCGTCGTCAGCGTCACGGTGCGCCGATCCTCTCCCAGACGCGCGGCCTGAACTTCAGCGCCGGCGCTCAGGCGGTAATGCTGGGCTGATTCGGCGTCCGGACGCAGGGCTTCCGAAAAAGTCAGTTCGATGGTCGTCTCGGACCGCCGGCGCGCGCCAACAATCGCCGGCGGGTCGCGCTCCTCGCGCGGCATCTCCTCGATCCAGCGGCGGAGCAGGGTCACGAACTCCGGGTCCGGCGAGTTTGAGCCGAGCGGCGGCATGCGTGCGATGGGATCGCGGCTCGTTCCGCGCCGGAAGAGACTCGAGCCGGCCACGTCTTTCGGGGCGACGACGTGATGGCCCGGACCCGCGTGCTCGCCCACCAGCGGACCGAAAATGAGCCGCTGTTCGGCGAGCGGCGTGGAAAAATTTCCATCCCAGGCGGCGCGGACCGGCGACGAGCCGTGGCAATGCGCGCAATTCACGTCGAGGTAGGAGCGCACGCGGTGTTCGACGCTCGCGGACGCTTCGTCGGTCGCGGCGAGGCGGTTCAGCTTCGCGAGGGTCTTCTCCGCCGGCGGCGCGGCGACGATGCCGCGCTGGGTCCACGTGCGGAGTTGCGATTCGCTGTGCCCGTCGGGGAGGCTGACTTCCCGGTCGAGCTGGCGGGTTTTCAGGCCCAGCGCAAAACCCGCGCCGGCAGCGTGGCACTCCATGCATTTTTGCGGGGAGGACAGGCCCCATGACTGGCTCCGTCCCTTTTCGACCTCCGATTTCACAACATACGAGCGGGCGCCGTCCGTCGCGATGAAGTCGGCGTCGCTGTGATCCGGTTTCCAGCGGTAACCGACCCCATAATACGATCCATCCTCGAGCGCCACCAGGAGCCGGGTCTCCAGCCGAAACACCTGGTCGTTGGCCGCCATCGCGGCGGGCACTTCAAAATGTTGCACCAGCACGGTCCCTGGCGGCAGGGTGGCGCGGCCATCCGGAGTAAATTGAATCTTTTTTCCGGGCGGCACCGAGATCCACCGTTGGGCCGGAACGCCATCGCTCCACTGCGGGTGGTTCACCGCGTACGGCACGAGCCCAGCGGACGGGTGCAGTGTTTTCACGTCATCGAAGACGCCGGTCTGCGATAGCAACGGCGGGATATTGCCCGCCCGTGGTTCGCTCGGCACCATCCGTGCGATGCGGGTGTAGTAGCCGTGCAGGAGCAGGTACAACTCGCCGTCGTGGCTTTGGCCGAAAGAGGTCAGCCCTCCTTCGGTTCCGCGGTAATTGTAGTTGATGCTGGTGGTTGTTCCCAGTTCCTCCTTCCGCTCCAGCCGGGGCGGCTCGCCTTTGGTATAACTCAACGCCCACAGTTTGCCGCTGGTGAAGTCACCGCAGAGGTATTTGCCCTGGAGGGCGGGGTGGCGGCTGCCGCGATAAACATAGCCGCCGATGACCGAATGGCCGTCGTCTTTCCCGTATTCAAAAAAAGGATCGGTCCAGATGCCGAGGGGCTTTGGCCGGTCGGTCGTGCCGGGACCCGGCCGGGTGCCTTCCTTCACGTCCCACTGGAAATTCAGGGGACTGCGATCGAACTCCAGCACGACAATTTCCTCCAGGGTCGACATCCCGATTTCGCCAATCCAGGCCAGGTTGTCCACCGGGTCGTAGGTCATCCGGTGCGGGCTGCGCAGCCCGATCGCGAAAAATTCCTCAAGCGCACCGGGCACGCCGACAAACGGGTTGTCGTTCGGGATGAAGTAGTGGGCGGTTTCGCCACTCGCCGGCCGGGTCCGGATCGGATGGCTGATGGCGCCCCCGCGCTGATCGACGTCGAGGCGGAGCACGCCCGAGAACAAATTGCGATCGATCCGCTGGACGTTCTGCGGGGAACCGGCGCCCCCCTCGTCGCCGACGCTCAAGTACAGGAAGCCATCCTGCGGATGAAAAAACATCCCGCCGCCGGCGTGGATGACGAAGCGATCGCGCTGATCGATCAGGACGAGCTCCGAGTCGCGCGCCGCGATTCCGGTGGCGGGAGCGATCTTGAATCGCGCGAGCCGCGAGCGGGTCGGCATGTCGGGCGCCGGCCGGCCCGTCACCACCGGTTGTTCCGCCCACGAGTAGAAAACATAGACGAAGCCGCGATTCGGCGAACCATCGCGGGCGTACTCCGGGTGGTAGGCCAGTCCGAGGAGCCCGGCATCCCACCCACCTTGGGTGTGATCGGAGAGATCAAGCACCAGTCGCTTTTCATCGGTCGCGTGATTCGCGCCATCGAGGGCGTAAATGCGGCCCTCTAATTCTCCGACGAGCAGGCGCCGCGTGCCCGGCTCCGGCTCGAGGAAAACCGGATTGCGGAAAGTGACATTGGGAAACGCGGCTTCCGTGGTCCACTCGCCGCTGCGGGCGAAAACCGGTTGCGCGGGCATGCCCAAGTAAGGGCGGGCTTCGCTGTTTTGGGGAAGAGGGGTTCCCGGCCCGTCGGCCGCCTGAAATGTGAACACCGACGCCCCCGCCAGCAGCATGGCGCAACCCATCTTGTAGGGGCGTCGCTTGACGACGCCCGCGCC
>JBKJRG010000888.1:0-4722 GCA_046594805.1 Opitutaceae bacterium
TGCGACCAACTATCCGCCGCAATCCGGAACGAATTATCCCACTAACCCACAGCAGGGCTACCCCCAGCAGAACTATCCCCAACAAGGCTATCCGCAGCAGGGCTATCCCCAGCAGAATTATCCGCAGCAGACTTATCCTCAGCAAAACTATCCCCAGAGCACTTACCCCCCGCAGTCCTACCCGAACAATTATCCCCAGAGCAACGCGCCGCAGTTTCCGCAGCCGCCGAGTTCCGGTCAGAACCCGCCGCAGACTTCGCAACCGCAACAGCCCGCGTGGCCCCGCTGAGGGCCGCGGACTTGGATTGGGGTGCGTCGCATCTACCTGCTTTCGCCGGCGAAAGTCGGCGGCATCCGCGCCCGGCTCCTGCTTAATCCGCGGGCGTCATTTGCCTTGGCGCACCAATTGCGGACGGAAGGCCTCCCGTTGGCGGATATTTTCTCCTTCGCCAGCGCGCTTTATTTCCGCGGCAAGATCACCTACGCGCGCCAGTTTGCCGATGCGTCCAAAGGCGATCTCATCCGCGTCATCACCGCTAATGCCGGCCTGGTGGAACCGGAGCGCGTGCTCACCGTCGCCGATCTGCGGCGCTTTGGCCGGGTCGACATCCACGAGAATAATCCGCGCTATCACCGGCCCCTGCGACGCGACGCCGGGGCGTTGGGCCTCGAGCTCACGCGCGATGGCCAGGCCATTCTTCTCGGCAGCATCGCCACCGCCAAATACCGCGACATCCTGATCGAATGCTTCGGCCAGCGGCTGGTTTTTCCCAGGGATTTCGTCGGGCGGGGCGATATGAGCCGGGGCGGCCTGCTCCTGCGAGCGGCACGAGAGGGAAAAGAACTGCCCTACACGAGTGTGCTCGGCGCTGTCTTCAAAGGGAAACGCGCACCGCGCCTCGCGGACATGTAGGACAACGGGCGGCGCCCGATGGGGCCGCGGCGCCTTCGCCGCGGGCAGGAAAACGCGGGGCGCCGCATCCCCATCAAAACCCAAGCCCCCGATTCTCCCTCGCCCGTAAAATTCATCCTCAAACCAACCAAGGCAGGGTCACAGAGGCCACCGAGCTCCGACACGGAGGAAGCCGGAGGCCACAAGGCTTGCGGCGCGTTTTTTGCGGAATATCGGTTTGCGCAGGAGGGCATCGGATCCCTTTCGTCAGTTCTGCCTCTGTGAACTCTGTGGCAGCGCTCTGTGTTCTCTGTGACCCAAAGGTTTTGTTCGTTTGAGCGTGAAATAGGCAGGCTAGAGCTCGTACCGGTAGCCCACCCCGTGAACCGTGACGATGGTCACGGGCGTTTCAGGCGTCGCCTCCACCTTCTTGCGGAGTTGCGCGACATGCTGGTCGAGTGTCCGCGTGGTGCCGAAATAATCCACGCCCCAGACCGTATTGAGCAGGGCATCGCGGCTGAGCACCTCGCCCCGATGGGCGGCGAACACCTCCGCCAGCTTTAGCTCCCGGGCCGTGAGCGCCGTCGTCCGCCCGTCGACGCAGACCGTAAATTTACGCCGATCAATCTGCGCGGCGCCGAGTGCGAACGTGGGCGGCAGCTCCGCCCCTGCCGCCGACGCACCGGGCCGGGACCGCCGCAGCAGCGCCTCGACCCGCGCGAGCAATTCGTGCACGCCAAACGGCTTGGTGACGTAATCGTCCGCGCCCAGTTTGAGCCCGACGACTTTGTCGATTTCCTCGCCCTTCGCCGTCAGGAAAAGCACGGGCACCCTCGACCCGCGCGCACGCAACTCGCGGCAGACATCGTAGCCGCTCGCCTTCGGCATCATGATATCCAGCAGCACGAGCTCGAATTTGTCCTGCGGAAATAATTTCAGCGCCTGCGCCCCATCGGATGCGGCCGTGACCGCATAGCCCTCGCTCTCCAGCGTGGCGACGAGTCCCAGGCGGATGTTCGCGTCGTCCTCTGCAATCAAGATCTTGGCTTTCATTCAGCGTCGGAAAAATGAACAGAAGGTAGCGAAGGGAACGAAGCGAAGCCTTCCGCGAGATTGGTTTTCTTCCTTACCTTTGTTTCCTTCTGTTCAAATAAGCGGTTTGAGGCGGCTCAGGGCAGTTCCAGGATGAACTCCGCACCCCCTCCAGCGCGGGGCACATGGCGCAATTCGCCCCCGAGCCCGCGCGCGAGCTGGCGGGCAATGCTGAGCCCGAGCCCCGCCCCGGTTTTTTCCGCCGTGAGCGCGTCGTCGACGCGATGGAACTTCTCGAAGATCCGCTCGCGATGATCCGCCGGCACGCCCGGGCCGCGGTCGGCGACGCTCACTTCCGCGCCGCCACCTTGCCGCGGGCGCACGGCGACGGTCACTGCTCCGCCTGACCCGGCGTATTTGCAGGCGTTGTCCAGCAGGTTCAGGACGATCTGCTCCAGGGCATCGCGGTCGGTCGTGACTTCCAAGGGCGCCGCCGGCAGCGCCCGCTCCAGCTTCAGGCCGGCCTCAGTGAGGCGTGGGCCTTGCGTGTCGAGGAGTCGCGTCAGCTCCGCGCCAAGTTCGAGCCGTTCCCGGGCAAATTTTTTCCGGCCCTGTTCCAGCCGGCTGAAATCGAGCGCATTGTTCACCAAACGCGCCAGCCGCTGCGTCTCGCGCCCAATCGTGCGCAGGTACTCTCCGCCCTGCGCCGCATCCCGCACCCGCCCCTGTTCCAGCAGCTCCGAGTAAAGGCGGATGGTCGTCAGCGGCGTCTTGAATTCGTGCGACACGTTGGCCACAAACGACGTTTTCTGCACCGCCTCCTCCTCGCTGCGCCGCGCCTGCCACAGGAGCAGCGATCCACCCGCGAGGATCGCGACGACGAACACCGCCACCAGCAGCACGCTGATCCCGAACCACGTCCCCCCGCCCCCCGCTCGATCGGGGGGCAGCGTCAAATAGGCCACAATCGACCACTGGGGCAGCAGCGCCGCGGAGAGCGGCACCCGCTCCACTCGCACCTTCTCAACCTCCAAGCCGGACGAATCGTATTTCGACGGCCGCGCCATCGTTCCGACCTGATGGAGGACGCGACCCTGCTCGTCATGCAGCGCGTAGCCCTCGCCCGGCAGCACTTCCGCCGGAAGGGCCCCGCCGAGTCGGCTGATCAATGCGGCCAGCTCGACCTCCGCGCCACGCACTTCAGCCAACCCCGCGGGTTGTACCCAGCCGAGCAGATGCATGCGTCCATCGATCACCCGCGGCAGCCAGCCGCGTCGCTCCGGCGAGGTGTCCTTCAAAGCGAAGGCCGCCGCGAGATTCTCGGTTTTCGCCTGCAGCTTCGGGCCCGGGGCTCCGCTCGTCGCGGCCACCCGCTGCCCAGCTTGGTCGCGGCTGGCCACGCGATCCGCTTCCTTGGTGCGTCCTTCCTCATCTTCGTTGCGCCGCACTCCTGCGTCCGCCACGCGGCTGGACGCCTCCGCCGACAGCGGCGCGGCGGACGGCGCATTGTACTCGCGGTTCTTGAAAAGGTCCTGCACGTCGCGCCGGGCCGACTGCACTTGGGCAACGTTGACGGAAACTTCCTGGCGGGCGACCGGCTCGTCGCGTTGGATTTGTTTCTTCTGTTCGCTCACCGACGGCGTTGCACCCTCCTCTTTGGTCATGCTCCAAGGTGGCCCGTCTGACAGGAGGCGCGGAAAGCGCCGGATAAAACCCCGTCCGTCCTCGTCCGCGTTGCCATTCGCGGGCCGCAACAAATGGCCAGTCAAGGTCGCGCGAAATGCCGTGCGCACGAGCGGCTGGGTTTTCTCCCACTGCGTCATGAACGCGTCGATTCCGTCGGCTGGCTCCGCGGCCAGGCTGTCGAGCAGGCCGGTTTGCACATCACCGACCAGCAACTCCACCGTTTCCGCCGTGAGCCGCGCCCGCGCCACGATGGCCGTGCGCCGCGCCTCGTCCGCTTCCGCGCTCCGGTCCGCCAGCCGGCCCTGCTCGCGGCGCAACAGCAGGATGGCTCCTCCGCCGACCAACAAAGTCGGCACCAGCAGGAGGAGCCAGTAGAGCAGGATACGACGCGAGGTGGGCGACACGGGCTCAGGGTGGATAAATCACTCGGATTGGAAAGGCGGGAAAACGCCGGCGTGCTGCAGGCCAGCTCGCTGCGCTGGCCCTTTGGCAACGGCGACCGGAGTCGAGCGCCAGCTCAGCGAGCTGGCCTACAACGCGAGCCGCAAGCGGAGTAATCACGGGCGGCCCGATCCGCCGCTCGATTGCTGGGCCCGCACCTGCGCGTTCTCGGCCCGGTAGGTTTTCCGCTCCTCGTTGCTCAGCCCGTCCTGGGCCAGCCGATCCGCCTCGCGGGCCGCGGGGGCAGCCAGCTGCTGCACCTCGCGGTTCTGGTAGACCTCCGCCAGCTTCGCCAGCTGCTCGGATTTTTCGCGCAACCGCGCGCCGCCCTCTTTGCGCCGATCGGAGTCAACCAGGGCCACCGCCTCGTCCTTCGCGACCGCAAGCGCATTGACGGCATAATCGGCCTGCACCTTGTGATCGGCCGAGGCCACGACCGCGGCGCGACTCTCGCTGAACTGCACGCTGCGCCGCGCGGTCAGCGTGGTGGCGCGCTGGCTGGAGGCGTCCTCATAGCTCACGCGGGCGCGGGCGATTTCGCGCTCCGTGCCGGACCGCGACGGCGCGACTTCGACCTCGACCAGCGCAAATTTTTCCTGGCCGCCATAAATCTGGTTGAGCGTCAGCTCGGCTTTCTGCCCCCGAATGCTCCCTTCGCGTCCGACAAAATT
>JBKJRG010000681.1:0-2978 GCA_046594805.1 Opitutaceae bacterium
GTCGTCTGTCCTCTGCATTACGGGGGTGTTCTGGATTCTACTCTTGATTGGAGTGCGCCGCTGCCTGTCGAGAGTCGTGGGTCTCTCGTTAAATCCCCTGCGAAACAAATAAACGGCAAAACTGAAGAAATGCCTCTGGCTGCCTAAGTGCAGTCACGTTGGTCTAGCGACACCTGCTAGCTGGAACTAACGACGACAGCAGGAATAGCGCGCGGAGCGGTTCGCGGACCGCGCGTCGTATCTTCCATCCGGGGACTGGCTGGTGGTTAAGCGCGTGTGATCGCGTAACACCGGCGAGACTAATGTCACACTACTACGGGTAGACGCGGTGCGCGAAGGTCAGGGGCACGTGGGTTCAACTCCCACCACCTCCACCATTTTTATCCGCCCGCTGGGCTGCATTAGCGCGGCCATTGCAGCGAAAATTCCCGCTGTGGGCCGCAGCAACCTGCCTCTCGACCCAGCCCAGCCGCCGGGTTTCACCGCACGCGAACCTCGTCAGGCCATGGCTGCGGTCAATGCGCCCGGGTTGGCGCACGCGTTCCGAGGTATATCGCGTTCCGAGGCACGGTGGATGCTCTTTTGAAACCAGGGTTCAGCCACCTTTCCACCCGACCCGCCAGAAAATCGATGAAAGGCGGCTGATCGTTCAGGCACGGAATTTGTTGAAACGTTTGCCCGCCCGCCGCCAGGAACGTCGCCTGGCCCGCGATGGAAACCTCCTCGAGGGTCTCGAGGCAATCGGCGACGAAGGCGGGACACAATACGAGGAGTCGCTTCACTCCCATCGCAGGAAGCCGGGTCAGTTCCACATCGGTGAAGGGCTGGCACCAGGGCTCTCCGGCCAGGCGCGATTGAAACGAAACCGAATAGCGTTCCGGCGCGAGGCCGGAGCGTGCCGCCAGCGCGCGCGTCGTGGCATACACCTGCGAGCGGTAACACGTCGCGTGCGACGGCGAGCCCGGCGGGCAGCAATCGTCGGCACGCGTCTCGCGTCCACGCGTACAATTGAACTTCCGCAGATGACGCACCGGCAAACCGTGGTAGCTGAACAACACGTGATCGTGGGGCGACTCGAGATAAGGCGCCGTCACCGCATGCAAGGCCTCGATGTAGTCCGGGTCGGCGTAAAAGGGCGGCACCCCCGTGACGCGCAGAACCGGCGCCTGCTTCCGCACCTCTTCGTCAACACGCACCACCACGGTCTCCCACGACGACATGGCGTAGTGCGGATACTGCGGGATCAGCAACAGCTCCTCGATCCCATCCGCCCGGATCTGGCCGATGACCTCCGCGATCGACGGACGACCATAACGCATGGCCAGATAGATGGGCGTGTCAGGGCCGACCACCTGGCTCAGTTTTCGCCGGACGCTTTGCGAAATTCGCATCAGCGGCGCGCCCTCGGCGGTCCACACGGATGCGTAGGCGTGGGCCGATTTCTTCGGCCGGGTGCGCAGGATGATCCCTTCCAACAGCAACCAGCGCAGCGGGGCGGGCAGATCGATCACGCGTTCGTCTCCCAAAAACTCCCGCAGGTAACGGCGGACGTCCGCGACGGCGGGCGTGTCCGGCGAGCCCAGGTTTACCAGCAAGACAGCACGGGTTGGCATGACGCATGAGGGTAACGCGGCGAGCGCCGGCGAGCGCGGCGTCTCCTGCGGAGAACCCCGCATTTCCTGCTGCGGCCCCGCGGGCAGCCACCCGGCGTGGCTTCAAAATGGTTCGTCATGCTGTGCGCCGCGAAGGCACCGGGCGAAGTGACAGGCTTGGTCATCCAGGGCGGCGAGCGTCGTGCCGCGGGCACCCGCGTTTTCATAACCATGGTCGGACGCCGGTCGCGGCACGCAACGCCGTGCGCAGCGCGCCATCCCGGGCGTGGATTCCTTCGAGCCGAGACCGTAACGCCCCCGACAACCCGCGCCGATCCGGCGAGCGCCGATCGACCCTCGGCGAGCGCCGCGAGGACGTTCAGGATAGGGGTAGGGACCGGGATAGAACCGGCCCCTCCCTCCGAACCGGACTGGCGGGATTACCGGCTCTCCAATTGGTGAGTGCCCCGTCAAGGGACTGGATGTGCCTCTAGCCAAAGTTGCTCCAGGCTGAGCAACTTCAGTTCGGCGAAGTAACGGTTGGGCCTCCGTTCTTCGGCCCCCTTTCGAGGGCTTCCAGCATGCGTTCCGTCCAAACCGCCCGTTCCACCCACGGCCAGCGGCCGCGGATGTCTCCGTCGGGACTATCCCCTGCGGGAACTCGCCACGGTGACGCTTCGTTTGGTTTGGTCTTCACGCTTTCACCTTCCTGCACCCCTTCGCTCCACGGACATTACCCGCTTCACCGCTACTATGGGTGCTCTGACTGCTGCCGGGCGGCTCTTCGGGCCTTGCGACCATGAACACCGTCCTGTCTTCCGACAGCTCTCTTATCTTCCGGATGAAACCTTCCCTGTCTGCCAGCTCCAACCACACCATCACCGCACCCACTCCCAGTTTGGCATGTCCCGTCAGGGGTGGGTTTCGTGACCAACGTTCGCAGGCTTCGCCTTTGCCTAGCAGGCTCGCCCGGTGATGACGCCGAATCGAGTTCACTTTCGTTCCGCCCCACAGGTTCGCAGCAGGTTGCTTCCCACCCCGCCTCACGGCGACGCAGTTACCTTTTGCTTCCGATGTCCATACCAACATCGGGATACGACTTTCACGTTCTGATTTCATTCATGGGATAACGCACTAGGCCAGCTCGCTGAGCTGGCGATGGCGGATTGCGAATCGCGGCCTGCGGATTCCCAACTCAAAACCCTAAATTCAAAACCAGCTCGTCGATTGAACCTTTCTTGCGCGTGGGATACGCCCGCGTACCGTTCCCCGCATGTCGAAGGCGCGTTACATCGAGGCCAAGCAAAAGTGGGCCGAGAAACAAAAATCCCGCGGGGTGACCGCCCGCACCGAGAGCTCCCACGATCGGCTGCCGCCCGGCCAGAA
>JBKJRG010000867.1:0-6084 GCA_046594805.1 Opitutaceae bacterium
GTTCGCCGCCGCGCGCCGCCACCGCGGCCGCCAGCTCGTTCACCCATCCGACCGTCAGCGTGCTGCACTCGACGATCACCGTCCCGCGTGCGGCGGCCGCCAGGGCGCCGTCTTCACCGAGCCACACTGCCCGGGAAGCGGCATCGTCCGCGACCATGCTGAAAATCACCTCGGCATCCGCCGCCGCCGCGCGGGGAGAATCAGCCACCCGCGCACCGGTGGCCGCGAACGCTTCCGCCTTCGCGCGACTGCGATTCCAAACCGTGAGCGGGAATCCGGCTCCGCCAATCCGCCGGGCCATGGCATTCCCCATGATCCCAAGGCCAAGAAATGCGATCCGGGGCGCTGGCATGGAAATACCCAATTCAGTTTTGGATTAAGCAGGAAGCCAGGAATCCAGGAATCAAACCGGACCATTTCCTGTTTTCCTGGCTTCCTGCTTCACCTCTGCCCATGGACATCACTCGATCACCTTGAATTTTTTGAGCGCCGGCTCGTCGATCGTCAGCCCGAGCCCCGGGGTTTTTTCGTCGAGGTCGATGAAGCCGTTCTTCGCCACCGGCTCGCCCTTGAAAATGTACCAGAACAGCTCATTGCCGACCTCCACCTCCACCGGCGGGAAGTACTCCGCCATCGGTGAATTCAGGCTGGCCATCACGAGGTGGTAATTGTGCATCTGCCCCGCGTGCGGGATCACCGGGATCTGGTGCGCCTCGGCCAGCGCCGCGATCTTGCGCGCGGCCGTGATGCCGCCGACGCGGTTCGTGTCGAACTGGATGTAGTCGACCGCCCCGGCCTCGATCAACTGGCGGAAACCGAAGAGCGTGAACTCGTGTTCGCCCCCTGAAATCGGGATCCGCCCGCGGCGGCGCAGCTCGGCATAGCCATGGATGTCGTCCGGAATCACCGGCTCCTCGAGCCAGCGCAAATGGAATGGCTCCAGCAGCGGCAGCATCCGCAACGCATAGTCGCGCGTCCAACCCATGTAGGCATCCGCCATGAGGTCGATCCCGTCGCCGACCGTCTCGCGCACGGTGCGCACGAGGGCGACATTGCGCTGCATGCCCTCCGCCCCGTCGACCGGTCCCCAGCCCATCCGGAGCTTCATCGCCTTGTAGCCCTCCTTTTTGTATTTCGCGGATTCCCGCGCGAGCTCCCGCAGCGGCGTGCTGTACAACCGGCTCGAATAGACCGGAATCTTCGGCTTCGTCCGGCCCCCGAGCAGCCGGTATACGGGCTGCTTCGCCGACTTCCCGAGCAAATCCCAAAGCGCGATGTCGATCGCACTGATCGCCACGAGCGCGATTCCCTTCCGGCCATAGGCCATCGTTTTCCGGTACATGTGCTGCCACAGGAACTCGGTGTCCCAGGGATCCGCGCCGACCAGCACCGATTTGAACTGGAGATCGATCAACTGCTTCGTGACCAGCGGGGCGAGCGCGGCGTTGCCGATGCCGACCAGCCCGTTGTCGGTGAAGATTTCCACCACGAGCCAGCCATGAAACGTGAACGAACTCATCGTCTCGGGCGCCATCATCGGCGCGACGAGATCCATCGGGTTCGTGCAGAAATGCGGCGGCAGCGGAACGGTCTTACCTTTCCACTGGACAACGCGCGTGCGGACTTCGGTGATTTTCATGGGGCGGGCACGCCACGAGATGCGGTCCACCCACGATAATCAAGATCGAGGTGGGGGCGGCTCTCCGAGCTGCCCTGGGTTCCAAGGGGAGCACACGCGGTGACGGCGGACGACCCGGGAACCCAAGCCGGCTCGGAGAGCCAGCTCCACCTCACGGCAACTGCACACACCCCAAAAAAAGGCCGCCCCGCGGACGCGGGACGGCCTTCGTCTAAAAACGGGGGCAGGATTACGCCTGCTTCTTCTTCGCCTTCTTAAACTGCTTGTGCGCGTCCTTCTGGTCCTGGTCGACAACGCCGACGATTTTGGCAGCCTCTTCGTTTTTGCCGCCCTTCACCAAGGCGACGATCTCGTCGATCTTGGTAATCTCTTCCTTCAACTTCGCCTGGTAATCGGACACGAACTTCGCCTGCTCGCCCGCGGGCTTGTCCTTTTTGATCTCGGGCTCGTACTTGAGCGCGGCGGTCAGGTTTTCCTTGACGATGGCGAGCTTCGCGAGGGTGTCCTCGTTCTTTGAAGCATCGGCAATCTGCGCCTTGATCCGGCGCCAGGCACTGCCGACCTTTTCCATTTTGGCGCCGAGCTCGGTTTGATCATCCTTCGGCGCGTCCTTCGGCGCTTGGGCGTTTAGGCCAACGCCAAGGGCGAGGGCAGTGAGGAGGGTGGCGGACAACAGGCGGATTTTCATGGGCTTAGTTTGAGGTGAGAGTTAAGAATGGCCGGGTCAGAAAAACGCATTCCGACCTCCCGAGGGCAATCGGATTCGTTTCAGCTGGGTGGCGATCCGTGCATAGGACGAGCCTCGGTCCCAAAAGATTCACTTTTTCAAATCCCCGCTGGCGATGGATTCACCCCAAGAATTGGGCCTCGCGTTGCGGTGCGCGGCGCCACGGTTAACACCCGGGTTCACCTCTGCGACGCCCGAACCGCCAATCGCACGGGTCGAATCACGGGGTAAACCGCTCCGACGATTCACGCCGTCCCGGACCGGCCACCTTCGGGATTGCGGGATGCTCAATGGCGCCGTCATGTAAACGGCCCGGCACCCCGCCCCCTTATGAATTCCGTCCTTCGCTCCCGCCGTGATTTCATTGCCACCGCATCCACCGCTGCGGCCACCGCGGCGCTCCTGCCCCTCTCGACCCAAGCCGCGGAAAAATCCGTGCCGGCACGCTGGCCGGTCGGCTGCTTCAACCGGCCGTGGGTCAAGTGGGGCTATGACGCGGCGCTCGATGGGATCAAGGCGGCCGGCTACCAGTGGACCGGGCTGCTCTCCGCCACCCCGGCGAAGGGTGAACACCTGATCGGCTCGCCGGCCACGCCGGAATACCTTGCCGGGCTGAAACAGAAACTCGCGACCCGCGGCCTGAAGGCGAACATGGGCGCGTTGCGGGTGAAGTCCGACCTGCCCCTCGCCGAGGCGATCGCGGACACCCGCCAGCAGCTCGCCAACGCCCACACGCTCGGGCTCGAGTTCGCCCTGACTTTTGGCGAGGCGAAGCCGGAGCGCTATGCGAACTATTACAAAATCATGGCCGATGCCGCGGCGTTTGCGCAGGATCGCGGAATCAAGCTGGTGATGAAGCCCCACGGCGGCGGCAGCGGCTCGTCCGATGAGATTCTCACCTCGCTGAAGGCGGTCGGGCATCCCAACTTCAAAGTCTGGTATGACGCCGGCAACATCGTCTTCTACACCGGCAAAGACCCCGTGGCCGAACTCGAGCCGATCGCCGAGCACATCACCGGTTTTTGCGCCAAGGACTGTGGCGCGCAGCGCGGCGAAGTCATGATTCAGTTCGGCACCGGCAAAGTGGATTTCGCCGGCGTGTTCAAGAAACTGAAATCGGCCGGCTTCAACGGGCCCATCATGGTCGAAAGCTGCAAAGTGGGCGCGACCGCGCAGGAGACGACGGAGAATGCGCGCGCCAACCGGCTGTACCTGGAGCAAGTGCTGGCAAGCGTCTGATGATGCCCAACTCTCTCCGGCGTGGTCGCGGAACGCGTGAGCGTTTCGTCCCCCGCGAAACGCTCACGCGTTCCGCGACCTGCTTTTCCCTTTTGAAAACACTCCCCAGCTCATCCCCGAGTCTTTCCACCAGCCTCGCGTTGCTCGGCGTCATCCTCGCCGGCTGCACTACGCCGACTGCGCCCACGCCTCCGGCAGCACCGGCCGCGCCCGTCGCGCAGACGCCCCCGGCGGCGCCGCCGAAGCCGCGTCCGCCCGTTTTCAAATCGGACAAGCTCGCCGCGATGGACGCCGCCGTAGTCGAGGCCATCGCGGCGAAGCGGCTGCCGGGAGGTGTACTGTGGTTCGAGCGGGACGGTGAAATTTATCGCAAGACCTACGGCCAGCGCGCGCTGACCCCACAGCCCGAGCCGATTTCGGAAGACAGCATTTACGATGCAGCGTCCCTCACCAAGGTCGTCGCGACCACGACGGCGGTGATGCAGCTGGTGGAGCGCGGCAAGCTCGAGCTCGACCAGACCGTCGCCCATTACATCCCCGCCTTTGCCGCGCACGGGAAGCAGGCCATCACCGTGCGCCAGCTCCTCACGCACGTTTCGGGCCTGCGGCCGGACTTGGATTACAAGCCAGCCTGGTCCGGGATCGACACGGCGGTCCGGATGGCTGGTGAAGAAAAATTGCGCAACGTCCCCGGCAGCACGTTTGTCTACAGCGATATTAATTTCATCCTGCTCGGCGAGCTCGTGCACCTCGCCAGCGGCCGCCGGCTCGATCAGTATGTCACCGAGGAAATCTTCCGGCCGCTCCAGATGACGGACACGGGCTTCCTGCCGCCCGCCGGAAAAATGGCGCGCATCGCCCCGACCGAGCTGACCGAGGGCCAGATGCTGCGCGGCGTGGTCCACGATCCCTCGGCGCGCATGATGGGTGGCGTCGCCGGCCATGCCGGGCTTTTCACCACGACGGCAGACCTCGCGCGTTTCTGCCGGATGCTGGTGGGCGGCGGCACGCTGGAAGGCGTGCGTATCCTGGAACCAGCCACGGTGGCGACCATGACCGCGCCGCAGATCGACGGGTCCAATCGCCGCGGGCTCGGCTGGGATATCGATTCCAGTTTTTCCGGGCCGCGCGGACGCTGGTTTCCCGCCGGGGCAAGCTTTGGCCACACGGGCTGGACGGGCGGAAGCATGTGGATCGATCCGGGCGCGCAGACGTTTCTCATTTTCCTGAGCAACCGCGTTCACCCGGACGGCAAGGGCAATGTCGCCGCCCTGCGCGCCACCCTGGCCACCCTCGCGGCCGAGGCCGCCGGCCGCGAGGCCGGAGCGGTGCTCAACGGGATCGACGTCCTGGTGCGCGAGGATTTTGCGCGGCTCCGCGGCTTGAAGATCGGATTGATCACCAACCAGAGCGGGCTCGATCGGCAGCGGCGCACGACCATCGATTTGTTGCATGCCGCGCCGGACGTGCAATTGGTGGCGCTGTTCAGCCCCGAGCACGGCATCCGTGGCACCGCGGATGAAAAAGTCGGGGATGGGATCGACGAGAAAACCAAGCTGCCGATCTACAGCCTTTATGGCGAAAGCCCGCGACGCGCCCCCGGGCAGTCGGCGGCGGATTTCGATCTCGCGGTGATTCGATCGCGGGCGCCGAAGCCGGAGCACCTGCAGAAGCTCGATGCCCTGGTGTTCGACATCCAGGACGTCGGGGCGCGTTTCTACACCTACAGCTCCACGCTCGGCGCGGCCATGGAGGCGGCGGCGCAGGCCAGGAAAAAATTCTTCGTCCTCGATCGCATCAATCCCATCACCGGCGCCCATCCGGAAGGTCCGATCCAGACGCGGGCAGCCAGCTTCATCGGATTTCACCCCGTGCCGGTCCGGCACGGGCTCACGCTCGGCGAACTGGCGCAACTCTACAATGCCGAGCGGGGCTTCGGCACCGACCTCACCGTGGTACGCTGCGAAAACTGGACGCGGGACCGGTGGCTCGATCAGACCGGCCTGCCGTGGACGAACCCTTCGCCTTCGATGCGCAGCCTCACCGCGGCGACCCTTTACCCGGGCCTCTGCCTGCTGGAGAGCACGACGATTTCGATGGGACGCGGCACGGCGAAACCCTTCGAGCAGGTGGGCGCGCCGTATGTTGACGGCGAAAAACTCGCGGCGGAACTGAACGCCCGCGCGATCCCCGGCGTGCGCTTCGAAGCAGTGACGTTTACCCCGGAGATGGCCTTCTATCCGGGACCGGCGGCCTCCTTGAAGTACAAGGATCAGCCATGCGGGGGGGTGCGCCCCATCCTCACTGATCGCGAGCGCTGCCCGGTGCTGGACATCGGCGTGGAACTCGCGCTCGCGGTGCACCGGCTTTACCCGGACAAGTTCAAGGTCGATGACATGGGCCGGCTGCTCGGCGACGACGCCACGCTCAACGCGATCAAGGCCGGCGAATCGCCCACGCAAATCAAGGCGCGCTGGGC
>JBKJRG010000893.1:0-9747 GCA_046594805.1 Opitutaceae bacterium
CGTCTATTACGATCCCGCGCGACCACCGGCTGCGTCGGCGCTCGAGTTGACGGGACTCGGGCATCCAGGCCGGGCCGCCATGATCGACCTGATCGCCGTGCCAGCGAAGTAGCCGCCAGCGGGTGCATCTGCCGGCTGGCGGAGGATCGCAGCTGCATCTGTAGGTAGCTCGCTTGCGAGCGCTCAGCGACGGAGCGCTCGCAAGCGAGCTGGCCTACCGCCAACCCGCAGATGCGCCAGCCGCCAGCGGGGGCGGCGCTTTGCGCTTTTATCCCCGCAGGCGATGTGTCAGCTTCCGGCCGAATTCAATGCCTTCACCCACGCCGGTTCAGCGCAATCCTGATCGCACAAGACGCAGGATCCTGCAGGCCGCGATCCGTCTCTTCGCCCGGCATGGCTTTCACGCGGTGTCCGTCGACCAGATCGTCGGCCAGGCGAAGGTCAACAAGCGGATGGTCTACCACTATTTTGGGAGCAAGGACGCGTTGTTCGAGGCGGCACTCTCCGAAGTCTACCGCCGGATCGAGGCAATCGAGTTTCATGCGGTGGAGCGCGGTCGGAGTCCGCGCGAAAAACTTTCGCGGCTGCTGGCGAGTTACTTCGAATTTCTCGACGTGGAACCCGAGTTCACCCGCCTGCTGCAGTGGGAAAACCTGGAGAAGGGTCGCCACCTGACGAAGGAGAATCATCTGCTGACCAAGAACCCATTTCTCGAGCGCTTTCGCACCATCGTCCAGGACGGCGTCGCGACGGGCGAGTTCCGGCGGGACGTCGATGTCACGCACCTGCTGATACACTTCATCGGGCTTTGCTTCATCTACCACTCCAACCGCTTCTCGCTCTCGCAAAGCCTCGCGCTCGATCTTGGGGCGGCGAAGGTAAAGCAGCGCGGGCTGAGCCAGGTCCTGCGGCTCGTGTTCGATGGCATTGCGAACCCGGCGCATGGGGTGGAACGCAGCAATTGAGGGTAGGGCTGCCGCTTGCCGGCACGCCGTCGGGGCTATCGCGTCGTCCGCGCGACGGCATGGCGGCAAGCGCCAGCCCTACCACCAGACCTCGAGTTACTTCGCGCCCGCCGCCTTCATCACGTCCGCGATCGCGACCGGCGCGCCGCCGCGCCGTTTGCTTTCGTCGGCCGCTTCCATGAAGGCGAGGATTTCAATGGTGGTTTCCAGCGGCACGGGCGCGGTGCGCGTCTGAAAAAACTTCAGCATGTCCGCGGCGAGCGGTTTGTAGCTGTGCTTCTCGCCGCCGGTCAGCACGCCCTTCGTGCCGATGACGGTGACGCCATAACCTTTGTGACTGGAGCGGTTGCCCTGCATCGTGCCCACGCGGCCGTCCGACCAGATGCCGGTGACCACATCGGTGTTGGGCGTGTGGGTGCGGGAAACCTTCGTACAGCCCGTGCCGAGCACAGTGTAGAGCGCTTCCACCGTGTGGATGCCGTACCAGAAGAGATCGGGGTGATGCGGCTCGAGCTCCGCCGGGCCGAAGGCAAACGCCGATGTGACCTTGCCGATCTTTTCGAGCGTATGAACCGGCGAATCAGGCGCATACCGCAGGGAAGATGAGCTGAAGCAGGGGACGCCTTTTTCCCGGGCGAGCCGGCCCATTTCCACCGCGTCCTTCAGCGAGCCGGCGAACGGCTTGTCGATGAACACCGGTTTTTTCGCCGCCAGCGTGCGCCGGAACTGATCCAGATGGGGCCGGCCGTCGACACTCAGAATCATAATCGCGTCCACATTCTGCGCGAGCTCCTCGATCGAGTCGTACATTTTCACGCCGTATTTTTCCACGGCCGTTTTCGTGAACCCATCGACGCGCGAACGGCTGGACTCGATGTCCGGGCTGCCGCCCTTGAAGCCGGCGACAATTTTGGCGCCGGGGACGTGGTCCTTGAATTTCGGGTCGTTGAAAATCTGGAGGTAGGCCGTGACGTGGGAGGTATCGAGGCCGATCATGCCGATGCGCACGTCGTCTGCCCGTGCGGCAAGGGCGAATAGGGCGAGGCACAGCGCCAGCCAACCAGGAAATCGATGTTTCATATTAGGAGGAGATCAGGGTATTCGCGCACGGCGCGAGCGATGGGGAAGACTAAAGACTGAGCAACTTCGCCGCGGCCGTGTCGATGTAAAGCGTGGCGGCCGGGTGCAGCCGCAGGATGGAGGCCGGGCACGTGGTGGCAATCCCCTGTTGCAGGGTTGCCTTCACGGCCTCGGCCTTGCGCGGGCCGGGCACGTGAATGCTCAGCCGCGTGGCCCGACGGAAGACCGGTACCGTCAGCGTGAAGGCATGCTTCGGCACGGCGTCGAAATTCGGAAAGCAGCCATCGTTCACCTGTTGGTGGCGGCAGGCGTCGTCGAGTTCCACCACCTTAATCAGATGCGGATCGTCGAAATCGGCGACGGGCGGATCGTTGAAGGCGATGTGGCCGTTTTCACCGATGCCCAGGCAAATGAGATCAATTGGTTTCTCCGCGAGGAGCGTCGAATAGTTTGCGCAGACCGCGGCGGGATCGGGTTGCTCTGCCGGCACCGGATGGAAGCGCCCCATCCGCACGTGGCGGAGAAAGTGCTGCTGCAGGTAGTTTCGAAAACTCTGGGGATGCGTTCCCGCCAGCCCCACATAGTCGTCCATGTGAAACGCCGTGACGCGACTCCAGTCGACCGCGGTGTGGCCTGCCCGCGAAAATTCGAGGAGCGCGGCCAGGAATTCATCCTGGGACGGCGCGCACGCGAAGATAACGCGGGCTTCGCCCCGGGCGCCAATCACCTCGTGCAAATACGCCGCGGCTGCGCGGGCGGCAGCGCGACCCAGCGCGGGACGATCCGGGTGAATTTCCACCGCGAGGCGATCCGCGGTCGTGTAATAGGGAGTGGTCACAGGCATGATTCAAGGGGTCGGGAGGGTGAGGTCGAAGGCGCGGGCGGCGGCGTCCGACCACAGCGCCGTGGCCGCTTCGCGCGAGAGGCCGAGGTGTCGGACGCAATGCTGCACGCCCTCGTCGGGCGTCAGCGTCGAGCCCGCAAAGAGTTTTCCCCCAGGGGCGCGGGCGATGCGGTCTGCGCCGACGTCAATGGTGTGCCGCCCGATGGTGAAGCGACCGGAGGGCGCGCCGGCGCCCGCCATCGCATCCGTGGTGAACAGGACGCGGCCGGCGGGTTTCGCGCGAAAAAAATTCTGCAGCACGAACCAGGGCAAATGCACCCCGTCAGGGATCAGGCACGCCATCAATTCGTCGCGAGCGAGCAGGCGCTGCACGATATTGTCGTGACGATGCATCTCCGCCGGCGTGCCGTTGCCGAGGTGGGTGCAGAACCGGGCGCCCGCGCGGATGGCATCGTCGATTTGCGATTCCGAGGCATTTGTGTGTCCCAGTGCCACCTGTACGCCAGCGCGCCTGATGGCGGAGATGCACTCGGGGCTGCCTGGCCATTCCGGCGCGAGCGTGATGAGCCGGACGCGCCCTCCCGCCGCAGATTGCAGCCGTTCGAATTCCGCCAGCGACGGCGCATGCATCGGCTCAGGTGGATGGGCGCCGCGATAGCCGACCTCCGGGCTGAGCCACGGGCCCTCGATGTGATAGCCAGCAATCATCCGGCCAATGGTCGGGGAGTCGGCGCACCACCGCTCGATTTTTTCCAGCCGGCGGCAGATCGCATCGATCTCATCCGTGATGAAGGTGAGAAAGATCGCGGCCGTGCCGTGCCGCTGCAGCACAGTGACCGCGTGTTCCAGCTGTTCCCGCGTGAGCTGGTCGGATTGGAAATCAACGCCGCCAAATCCGTTGACTTGGAAATCGAAGAGGCGTGGGGCAGGGGAGTTCAAGCAGGGTGCGACGTTCGCCGGTTCGGCTTCAGGGTGTCAAAGGGGATTGTGCCTGGATGTCGAGTGTAGGGGCGTGGCTGGCCGGCGCAGGGGGTAGCGCTGGTGTTCACGGGCGTCGACCAGCGACGCCCCTACACCTCACTGCAGCCACCGGATTTTGTTCTTCGCGACAAACTCGTCATCGACCAGCCAGGGGTACGCCTTGGCCACCCGCGTGATCTCCGCGGCCTGACCCGGCGAAAGTTTCTCGTGCGGATCGAGACAGGCGGTCGTGCGCAGCAATCCCTGCCGTCGCAATACCTCGTGAATCCCGGGCAGGCAGCCGGCGAACTCATGCGCGGCGTCGAAAATCGCCGCATTCATGTCGGTGAGCGCCGCGTTACGCTCCCACCAGGTTGCATCGAGCCGGGGCTGCCGCCGGACTCGTTTGATTTCCTCGAGGAGTTTTACCGCGCGTTCGGTCCAGACCCCCCACTGCCCGAGCAACCCGCCATCGATGTGTCGCGTGCGGCCGCCGAAGGAAAACGGCGTGAGCAGGTCACCGATGATGTTGTCGTCGTTTCCAGTGTAGAGCGCGACATCGTCCCGGCCGGCTTCGAGCACCGCCCGGACGACATCGACGGTACGGTAGCGGTTGAACGGGGCCATTTTTACGCCCACCAGCTGCGGGATCTCCGCAAACTTGCGCCAAAAGCGATAAGTGAACGTGCGGCCGCCCACGGCATTTTGCAGGTAGAATCCCACCAGCGGAATCTCGCGCGCGACGGTGCGACAATGCGCGAGCACCGTGTCCTCCGGATCGCCGGCCCACGCCCCGAGGCTGAGTAATCCCGCGTGATAACCCAATCGACTCGCGGTGCGCGCTTCCGCGCGAGCTTGGGCGGTACGGCCGCAAAGGCCCGCAATCAGCACAAATGCGCGCGGTTTCGACCCGAGCCACGCGGCCGCGGTCTCCGCGGCGAGTTGCAGCACCGGCGCATAGAGTCCAATTCCTGGTTCGCGAATGGCGAACTGGGTCGAGTGCACCCCGACCGCCAGGCCACCAGATCCGGCGTCGATGTAGTAGCGTACGAGGCCCCGCTGCCGCGACTCGTCCCAGCGCCGTCGCGGATCGAGCGCGAGCGGGAGCGCCGGGATGACCTGGCCGGCGAGCAAGTGGGCACGAAGATCGAGCGGCATGAGTGAGGGAGGGGGAGTTATGACGGGTGGAATTGACTTGTCGGTGGCCCCGTTCCTGAGAGTGCGCCTGGCCGCTGATCTGGCTTGGTGTTCGAATCGTGCTGGCGGGTCAAAACTGGCCGTCGCGTCGCTCGAAACCGGTGGGTTTCCCCCATGTTTTGCCGCCGCTCAACAACCACGCCGAGATCCACGCAATCATCTGGTCGACCGACGTCGCCGGCGGCCCGAAGAGGCGATGGGAATGCGCCGCATTATTGAGCCAGGCGGTAGCCGCTTCCTGCCCGGTAATCTGCACCGGTCGACCAAGCGCCCGCCCAAAGCGATGCGCCAGATCCCGCACCGACAGGATTTCGTGGCCGGTCACATTAATCGGCACGGCCGGGGCGGCGGCCTGCTCGAGTGCCTGGATACTGTGCGCGACGGCATCGGTTTGCCAGATCACGTTGACGTAGCCGGTGGTCACATCGACCGGCTGGCCCTCGAGGACAAGTTGCGCGATGTCGACCAGCAGCCCGTAACGCAGCTCGACGGAATAATTCAGCCGGATCAAAGCGATCGGATTCGTCTGTTGCGCGGCCGCTCGCGCGAACGCTTCCTCGCGGGCAATGCACGTGGCCGCGTACTCGCCCACCGCCGCCATCGGCGTCGCTTCCGTGGCACCGCCGGAGGCCGGGGTGACGAACGGATAAACGCACCCGGACGAAAAGGCGACGATCCGCGAAGATGGGAAACGGGCGGCGACCCGCTCCGGCATCTCGACGTTGGTGGCGCGCAGCAGCCCCGGTGCCCCGGCGGTGCCGAACTTGACGCCGGCGAGGAAAAAGACCGTCGGGGCGCCGGGCAGCGCAGCCAGAGCGGCCGGGTCCGTGAGATCGCAAGGATGGGTCTCGATCCCCCGATCGGTAAACTCGGCGCTGTCCCGCAGCGTGCTGAAGCGCGACACGGCCATCACCCGGTCCGGGCGCCCGAGCTGATCGAGGGCGCGGCGCAGCATGACGCTGAGATGGAGGCCGATCTTGCCGCCGGCCCCAAGAACCAAGAACGGGCCGGGCGCACGGGCCACCACCGCCAGCACGCCGGCCGTCGGCTGGCTGAGGAACTCGTCGATCGCATCCGGACCACAGGGCAGTGCCGGGGTGGCCGTTGATGTCGGGGATGCGACGCGCATGGAGTAACCGGCTAGTTACGTTCGTCCGTTCCCGCACACAAGAAAATTTTTCGCGGCCCGGAATGGTTTTCCGTGCAGGGTGGCGGCCTTGCCGCCCGGAATCGCCAGCCCTGGTCCGGCTTGACGCGTTTGCAACGCGCCTGCGTTCCGCTGCGCCAGTCCGGAATCCGGTGGGCGAGGCAATCCTTGCCACGGCGCACGGCCCGCCTGCATGGTGGGATGCCTGCCGCCCGCATGATTTCGATCCGGATTCAACAACTCACCAAACATTTTGGGAGCGTCACTGCCTTGCAGCGCCTCGATTTGGCGATCGAGCCGGGCGAGCTGTTTTTCCTCCTTGGGCCGAGCGGGTGCGGCAAGACCACGCTGCTGCGCAGCCTGGCTGGCTTCTATATCCCGGAGGAAGGGAAAATCTTTTTTGGCGAGGAGGACGTGACGACGCTCGCGCCGCACCGACGAAACACGGGGATGATGTTCCAGAGCTATGCGCTCTGGCCACACATGACCGTGGCGGAAAACGTGGCCTTCGGACTGGAGGAGCGAAAAGTAGCCCGGGCCGAAATCACGCGCCGGGTGCATGAGGCGCTCGAGTCGGTGCGGATGGCAGAGTATGCGGCACGCCGGCCGAACCAGCTTTCCGGCGGGCAGCAGCAACGAGTCGCGCTGGCGCGGGCGCTGGTCATCCGGCCTCGTTGTCTCCTGCTGGACGAGCCATTGTCGAACCTCGACGCGAAGCTCCGGCTGGAAATGCGCACAGAGATTCGGCGGGTCTGCAAGGAATTCAAGCTCACGACGGTCTATGTGACGCATGACCAGAAGGAGGCGCTTTCCATTTCGGATCGCATGGCGATCCTGGATCGGGGTCGGATCCTCCAAGTGGGCGCGCCCCGCGAGGTCTATCGGCGGCCGATCAACCGGATCGTGGCGGATTTCATCGGCGAGACGGATTTCATCCCGGGCAAGCTGGTGAGCGCGACGGGCGGACAGGCGATCGTCGATACCTCGGTCGGCCGGTTTGAAGGTGTCTTCGGCGATCCGCAGGCGCGGCCGGCGACGGGGGCGGCGGTGACGCTTTCGGTGCGGCCGGAATGCTGGGTACTGAGCCGTGAGGCGCCAACGCGCAACGCCGTCCGGGGCCGGATTGGCGAGGCCATCTACCTCGGCGAGCTCGCCCAGTACGAACTCGCGGCGGGCGGGCAGAACTTGAAGATCATCGAGCTGAATCCGCGGTTCATGGACCAATCCGGCCGCGGGGAAGTGTATGCGAGCGCGGCACCGGAGGATGTGGTGGTCCTGACCGAATAGGACCAACCGGTGGACGCAGGAAACCAGGAAGCCAGGAGAAATTCCCGCGGGTTGGTTCCTGGCTTCCCGGTTTTCTGCTTCCCACCTTTTTTGCCTTTCCGCGCTGCAAGATGAAACGCCTCCTCATCCTCCTCGCGCTGGTGGTCATCGTCGCGCTGCCGTTCGTCCTGCGGCCGAAGCGCACGACCGTGGCCAAGGCGGACGACACCGTTGTCATCATCACGCCGCACAATGAGGCGATCCGTTCCGAATACGGCCGCGGATTTGCCGAATGGTACCGGGCACGCACGGGTCGCACGGTGGCGATCGATTGGCGGATGATCGGGGGGACCAGTGACATCGCACGATTCCTGGAAAGCGAGTATGTGGCCGCGTTCGAGCAACATTGGACGAAGAAGCTGGAACGGCCATGGAGCGCCGACGTCCAGGCGGGTTTCCAGAATGGCCGGCTGCCGCCGGGTTCGCCCTGGACGGTGGTCGAGGCGCGCATGGCGTTCCTTTCGTCGGAGGTCGGTTGCGGTATCGATGTATTCTTCGGCGGGGGCACCTACGATTTCGAGCGACAGGCGCAGGCTGGGCGGTTGGTGGATTCCGGCCTGCTGCAACTCCACCCGGAGTGGTTCACCGACGCAGTTATTCCATCCGCATTTGGCGGAGAGAATTACTGGCATCCCGCTGGACTGTGGTTTGGCACCGTCCTGAGTTCCTACGGCATCATTTTTAACCGGGACGCGCTGGCCCGGGTCGGATTCCAAGGACAGCCGAACCGCTGGGAGGATCTGGCCGATCCGCGGCTGCTGGGCGAAGTAGGGCTGGCCGATCCGACCAAGAGTGGCTCGGTGGCGAAGGCATTCGAGAACATCGTGCAGCAGCAGATGCAGCGCCGACTGCAGTCGCTGGAGGCGACGGAGCCCGACGCCGAGCCCGGGGCGCGTTCGGCCCGGGCGGTGGCGGAAGGCTGGCTGGAGGGAATGCGGCTGCTCCAGCGCATCGGGGCGAACGCGCGCTATTTTACCGACACTTCGCAGAAACCGCCGATCGACGTGGCGGCGGGAAATTGCGCGGCGGGTTTGTGCATCGATTTCTACGGGCGGCAGCAACAGGAAGCCGTGCGGCGACGGGATCGTTCCGAGCGGGTGGGGTATGTTTCGCCGCCGGGCGGATCGGTTTCGTCCGTCGATCCGATTGGGCTGCTGCGGGGAGCGCGCAACCGGAAGGCCGCGGTGGCCTTCATCGAGTATGCGCTGTCGATGGAAGGACAAAAGCTGTGGAATTTTCGGCCGGGTACGCCCGGTGGGCCGGAGCGCTTTGTCCTGCGCCGGATGCCGGTGCGGCGTGATTTTTATGCCCATCCGGAGTGGAAGGAATATCGCAGCGACCCGGAGGAATCGCCGTTCGACCAGAGCGATCCACTGATTTACCGGGAAGCGTGGACCGGTCGGATTTTTCGGGAAATGGCCTTCGTGATTCGCGTGATGTGCCAGGACACGCACGCCGAGCTCTCCAGCGCGTGGCGCGCGATCATCGCAGCGCCGGAGCCGGCGAAGTCGCGGGCACTCGCGGTGCTCCAGGATTTGTCCGCCGTGGACTACGAGCGAACGCGGGGTGACATCCGCGCCCAACTGGGTTCGAAGGACAAGGTCGACGAAGTCCGCCTGGCCAAGGAACTGGCGGAAACGTTTCGACGGAATTACGCGCGCGCTGAGGAAATCGCGCGGGGCGGGCGCTGAAAGTAGCGCCGGCTTTCAGCCGGCTCCGAGCTTGCGATCACTCAATCCATTCGTGGCGTCGCAGCGCCCTTAAAAACGGGGCGAGGGCGCCCCGTCCCCAAAGAATCCTCTCTCACGGCGTTTTTGGCGCCGCCGCGCATTACTCGGCTGCTAAAGTTGCGCAAAGGCAGCGGTGAAGGCGGCTTTGTCCGGCGCGCGGAAAAAAGAAGTACCCGCGACAAAGGTGTCTGCCCCCGCCGCCCGGCAGCTCCGCGCCGTTTCCAAGTCGACGCCGCCATCCACTTCCAGCCGGAAGCCATGGCCGCGCTTTTGCCGCCACGCATTGATTTCCCGAAGTTTCGGAAGCATGTCCGAACGGAAAGCCTGGCCGCCGAATCCCGGCTGCACGGTCATCACCAGGACCAAGTCGACTTGGTCGAGCAAATGCTCGATCGACTGGGCGGGCGTGCCGGGGTTGACGACAATGCCGCACTGGCAGCCGAGGGCACGAATCCGCTGCAGGATTGCGGTGTGATCGAAGACCGGCTCAATGTGAAT